>NZ_JBEZEH010000078.1:0-28064 GCF_040648775.1 Micromonospora sp. NPDC049089 | reverse complement strand
GAGGCGAGTGTCGCCGTCCACGCCGACGCCGACCTGCTGGCGCAGGCCGTGGCGGCTCGGTTGCTGGTGAAGCTGCTCGACGCCGCCCGGAGTACGGCTTCCTGCCGCCCGCGCAGCGCCAGCGGGCGTTGCTGGCCAAGCCGGGCACCATGTTCGTCAACCAGCCGGACATCCCGGTGCCGCTCTGCCTGGAGTTCCCGTTCCCGGCCTGGGCCACCCGGGTCTCCGAGGCGGGCCGGGCACCATCGGAGACGCTGCGCTCGATCACCCAGTCCGCCGACCCGTTCGCCGTGGTGGGCTCCGGCGGCGGCACCGACGACGACATCCCGTTCTAGGGAGGGCCGGCACAGGTGAGCGCGAGGAGTGAGCTTGCGAGCCCCGCAGTCGCGAACGGAAGGCCAGCTCAGCCATGAAGATCCTGCACACCTCCGACTGGCACGTGGGAAAGGTGCTCAAGGGGCAGTCCCGGGCCGACGAGCACAAGGCCGTGCTGGCCGGGGTGATCGAGATCGCCCGTGCGGAACAGCCGGATCTGGTGATCGTCGCTGGCGACCTCTATGACACCGCCGCGCCCAGCTCGGAGGCGACCCGCCTGGTCACCAGGGCGTTGACGGCGTTGCGGCGTACCGGCGCTGACGTGGTGGCGATCGGCGGCAACCACGACAACGGCCCGGCGCTGGACGCGTTGCGTCCGTGGGCCGAGGCCGCCGGCATCACGCTGCGCGGCGGGGTGCGGGAAAACCCCGACGAGCACGTCATCGACGGCACCACCGCCGGTGGCGAGCGGTGGCGGCTGGCCGCGTTGCCGTTCCTGTCCCAGCGGTACGCGGTGCGCGCGTTGGAGATGTACGAGCTGACCGCCGCGGAGACCAACCAGACGTACGCCGACCACCTGGGCCGGGTGCTGGGGCGACTGACCGAGGGTTTCACCGAACCGGACCGGGTGCATCTGGTCACCGCGCACCTGACGGTGACCGGCGCGACCACCGGCGGCGGCGAACGCGACGCGCACACGGTGCTGGGCTACGCCGTCCCGGCCACCGTCTTCCCGGCCACCGCGCACTACGTGGCGCTGGGCCACCTGCACCGGGCGCAGCGGGTCATCGGCCCCTGCCCGGTGCGCTACAGCGGCAGCCCGCTCGCTGTCGACTTCGGTGAGCAGGAGAACGTCCCCTCCGTGACGATTGTCGAGGTGACGGCCAGCACGGCCGCCCGGGTGCGGGAGGTGCCGGTGACGGCGGCGAGCGCGCTGCGGACGGTGCGCGGCACCCTGGAGCAGCTCGCCGAGATCGAGGCACCGGACGCGTGGCTGCGGGTGTACGTGCGGGAGCAACCCCGCGCCGGCCTGCGCGAGGAGATCCAGGAGCTGCTCCCCCGAGCCCTGGAGATCCGGATCGACCCGGAGCTGTTGGCCGCGCCGGGCAGCGGCGCGCGCATCGCGCAGCGGTCGGGGCGTTCGCCCCGGGAGTTGTTCGCCGACTACCTGGACAGCCGGGGTCACGCCGACGAGGGTGTCCAGGAGCTCTTCGACGAGCTTTTCGAGGAGGTCGAGCACTGATGCGTCCGATGCGGTTGGACATGGCCGGCTTCACGGTCTTCCGGGACGAGACCACTGTCGACTTCACCGACGCCGATTTCTTCGCGCTGATCGGCCCCACCGGTTCGGGCAAGTCGACGGTGCTGGACGCGATCTGCTTCGTCCTCTACGGCATGGTGCCCCGCTGGGGTGGTGCCCGGGGGTTGGCGAACGCGCTCGCGCCGTCGGCGACCGAGGCGCGGGTGCGGTTGGTCTTCGAGTCCGGCGGCGCCCGTTACGTGGCGACCCGGGTGGTCCGCCGGGACGGCCGGGGCAACGTGAAGACCGCGAACGCCGGGTTGCAGCTGATGCCGGCCGGTTTTGACGTGACCAAACTGGATACCGGTCTGAGCCCGGACGACCTCGGCGAGGTGGTGGCCGGCACCCCCGCCGAGATGGAGCAGGCGGTGCTGGAGGCGGTCGGGCTGCCGTACGAGCAGTTCACCAGCTGTGTGGTGCTGCCACAGGGGCAGTTCGCCGACTTCCTGCACGCCAAGCCGGCGACCCGGCAGCAGATCCTGGTCAACCTGCTGGGCCTCGGCGTCTACGAGGACGTCCAGAAGAAGGCGACGGCGCGCGCCGCGCAGGCGGAGGCCCGGCTGGAGGCGGTCGACCAGGTGCTCGCCGGGTTGACCGGCGTGGACGACGAGGCGTTGGCCGAGGCCGACGCCCGGGTCGACCGGATGGCCGAGCTGGCGGCGGCGGTGGCCGAGGCGGTGCCGGAGCTGGCGGCGGCCCGGGTCACCGCACGGGAGGCCGCGGCGGCGTTGACCGCGCTGGACGACGAGCTGACAGTGCTGACCGGGGTGCGCGCGCCGGGTGGGGTGGCCGCTGTCGCCCGCGCGGTCGCCGCGGCGCGGGCCGACGCCGAGGCGGCGGCGGCCGGGGTGTCGCTGGCCGAGGAGCGGGAGGACAAGCTGCGCGGCGAGCTGGCCGCCGCCGGTGACGAGAGCGCGCTGCGACTTCAACTGCGGGCGTACGACGATCGGGATCGGCTGTCCGGTGAGGCCGAGACGGTCCGGGCGACGGTGCGCGCGGCGAATGACGAGCACGCCGCCGCGGTGGCGGCGCTGGCCGCCGCACGGGTGGTCGCCGAGCGGGCCGACGCCGAGTTGGAGGCGGCCTTCCGGGCGCACGAGGAGGCGAAGGCCACCGATCTGGCGGTGAGCCTGCGGGTGCACCTGCATGCCGGTGCGGCGTGCCCGGTGTGCGAGCAGCCGGTGGCCGAGGTGCCGGCGGTGCCGGCCGATTCGGCGGTGGCCGCCGCGACGGCGGCGGGCAAGGCGGCGCGGGCCGCTTCCAAGGCCGCGCAGGCGACGGTGCAGGAGCGGGACACGGCGGCGCGGGAGCTGGAGCGGCTGCTGGTGCAGGCGCGAGCGCGCCAGGAGCAGATGGAGGCCCGGCTGGCCGAGCTGGACGGGCAGCTCTCCGGCGCGGCCGAGCCGGCCGTGCTGCGCCGGGAGTTGGCCGAGCATGCCCGGTTGCGGCGCGCGCTGGAGGAGGCGGCGACAGCGGTCCGGGCCGGCCGTGAGGCCGCTCGGCAGGCCCGGGCCGGGGTGGACGCCGCCGAGGAGCGGCTGCGGGCGGCGTGGCGGGCCTTCGACACCGCCCGTGACGGTTTGGCCCGGTTCGGCCCTCCGGCGACCGACCGGGACGACGTGGCCGCCGCGTGGGCGGCGCTGACCGGGTGGGCGACCACCGAGGCGGACCTCCGGCGCGCCGAGCGGGCCGGCCGGGCCGACGCCGTCGCGGAGGCCGAGTCGGTGGCCGACGGGGTGCAGCGGGGCATCGCTGGCATCTTCGCCGCCGCCGACGTGCCGGTCGGGGACGACCCGGTGCACGCGGCGACGGTGGCGGTGGAGCGGGCCGACGCCGACCGGCGGCGGCTGCACGAGCGTCGCGAGCAGGCCGGTACGTTGCGCGAGCAGCGGGCGGGCCACGAGCGGGAGGCGCAGGTGGCGCGCGCGCTCGCCGGGCACCTGCGGGCCAACAACTTCGAGCGGTGGTTGCTGGCCGAGGCGTTGGACCTGCTCGTCGACGGCGCGTCGGGGATCCTGCGGGAGCTTTCCTCCGGTCAGTACGAGCTGGTGCACGACAAGGGCGAGTTCGTGGTGGTCGACCACCACGACGCGGGGTTGCGCCGGGGCGTGCGCACCCTCTCCGGCGGTGAGACGTTCCAGGCGTCGCTGGCGTTGGCGTTGGCGCTCTCCGAGCAGTTGGCCGGCATGTCGACAACGGCGGCGAGCCTGGAGTCGATCGTCCTGGACGAGGGTTTCGGCACGCTCGACGCCGCCACCTTGGACCCGGTGGCGGCGACCCTGGAGAACCTGGCGGCCCGGGGCGATCGGATGGTCGGTGTGGTCACCCACGTGCCGGCGCTGGCCGAGCGGATCCCGGTCCGGTTCGAGGTGCGCAAGGACGCGCGCTCGTCACGCATCGAACGGACCGGCCGGTGAGCGCGAGGAGTGCGGCGCACGGGAGCAGCGCAGTCGCTGACGAGGGGCCGGCCCGGTGAGCGACGCCGCGTTCTTCGTGGATTCGTGGGATCCGGCGTACGGGGCGTCGTTCGAGGCGTCGACCGCCGGGCCGGCAGCGCCGAGCAGCGCCCAGGTCGACGCGGACGTGGAGTTGCCCGCCGTGGACTGGCGGGCGATCGGGGTACGCCCCGGGGTGCGGGCGCCGGACGTGGTGTTGCTCGTCGACGGGGTTCGGCGCATCGACGCCAGCATCTGGACGGCGGAGACCGACGGTCTGTCGTTCCCCGGGTTGGCCGCCTCGTACGCGGCCGGGGTGGTCCGGTGTGACCTGGGGCGGGGTGCGGCGCAGTTGGCGGGTACCCGGGTTGGTCGGGGCCTGTTCACAGCGAGCCCGTCGGCGCAGGACGTGGTGGCGGGCGCGATCCGTTACCCGGTGCACCGGGTGGGTGGCACCGGTGAGCTGGCGAAGTTGCCGGCCGCCGTGCAGGGCCCGCTGACCGCGTTGGAGGTGGCGGTGTCCGACGCCGCCCGGGTCGACGGTGACCTGTTGGTGGTGGACGGCCCGCTGCGCAGTCGTCGGCAGTTGCCGCGCACCCTGGGCTACATCAAGACGCAGCACAGTCAGTACCTGGACGCCCGGCTGACCGCTGTGGTGACGGGTATGGCATCGGGTGAGCGTTCCCCGGTGTTCCGGCTCGGCACCGCCTGGGGCGGTTGGTCGTGGTATTTGCGGCTGCCGGTGGCGACCGGCGCGCCGTGGGCGGGCATCGTTCGGGTGGAGTGCTCCGCCGACCTGCCCGTCGAGGCGGCGATCGAGCTGGCCGACCTGTCGCTGGTGACCCTGCCGCGCTTCGCCTCCACCCCGTACAAGGATCCGCGGGCCCCGCAGAACCTGATCCCGATCGCCGGCCTGGAGCGCCGACTGCGGGCCCTGCTCGGCGATTCCCGGCTGCTGCACCGTGCGTTGACCGCCGCGGCCCGCGCCGCCCGATGATCGCGGACACTGGTTCCGATGGGGCGTAAACGGGCGGGTGACCGTGTGGTCGAGCAGGTGGACACCGGGCTGGCGGAGTTGGTGCCGGATCCGGACCGGGCCGGCTCGTGGACGCTGCTGCTGGACGGCGCGCCGCAGTCGCACGTCGACCTGACCGATCCCACCCACCTCGAGTTCGAGTACGTGCGGCGGTTGGCTGCCGCTGTGGATCTGCTCGCGCCGGCCGGTGAGCCGTTGCGGGTGCTGCATCTTGGTGGCGGCGCGCTGACCCTGCCCCGGTACGTCTCCGCCACCAGACCCGGGTCGACCCAGCGGGTGTCCGAGGTGGACGGCGCGTTGGTTGAGCTGGTCCGTCGGGCGTTGCCGTGGCCGTCGGACGCCCGGTTGCGGGTCCGGGTGGAGGACGCCAGGGCGGTGCTCGCGTCCACCCGGGAGGCCAGCTACGACGTGGTGGTCGCCGACGTGTTCGCCGGTGCGCGTACGCCGGCCCACCTCACGTCGGTGGAGTACGCCGCCGAGGTGGCCCGGGTGCTCCGCCCCGCCGGTTGGTACCTGGCGAACCTGGCCGACGGCCCGCCGTTGCGGCACGCCCGTGGGCAGGTCGCCACGGTCCGTTCGGTGCTGCCGCAGGCCTGCCTGGTCGGGGACGCGGCGGTGCTGCGTGGGCGCCGGTACGGCAATCTGGTGCTGGTCGCCGGGCGGTCCACACCGCCGGTGCCGGAGCTGACCAGACGCGCCGCCGGCGACTGGTTCCCCGGCCGGGTGGTGGCCGGCGACGACCTGGACCGCTTCGTCGGTGGCGCGCAGGTGGTTCGGGACGCGGACGCCACCGGCTCCGATCCGCCACCGCCGGGGCTGTTCTCGGTACGCCGCTGACCGTCCACCCGACAGCGGTGGGGAAGTTTTTTCGTCGTTTGTTGATCCGCTGGGGCAGGCGCTGCGTACCACCGGGCGGCCCACCTCGTGGGCTGGCGTTGGTCACGGACATCCCGGAGGTCTGCATGCACGCGGTGGCGGCCGGTTGGCATGGCGACGCGGTACGCGCTGACTGGTTGTCGGCGCGACCCTCGTCACGGTCGACCTCGTCTGCCCGAGGGGTCGACGCACGGGCGTCGACTCGCCAGAATGGTCCGGTGACGCCGCGACCGGCGCCCGGACGCCATCAGGCGACGACAACCGAGGCCAGCCACTCCGACCAGTTGATCCGTCAGCTCTACGCCGAACACGCCGGCCCGTTGCTGATGTTCGTCATGCGCCTCACCGGGGGGGACCGGCAGCGCGCGGAGGACATCGTCCAGGAGACGCTGCTGCGTGCCTGGCGCAACGCGCACCGGCTGGGCACGCAGGGGCAGGGCTCGTTGCGGCCGTGGTTGGTGACTGTGGCCCGCCGCATCGCCATCGACGAGCACCGCAGCCAGGAGGCCCGGCCGCCGGAGACGTACGACCGGGACCTCACCGCGTTCGCCGAGGCGGACAGCACCGACCGGGTCCTGCGCACCATGACGGTGGCGGACGCGCTGCGTACGCTCAGTCAGTCGCACCGGGAGATTCTGATCTCGACGTACTTCCGGGGGCGGACGGTGCCGGAGGCAGCCGAGGAGTTGGGCCTGCCGCTCGGCACCGCCAAGTCGAGGGTCTACTACGCGCTGCGCGCGCTGCGCACGGCTCTGCAGGAGCGGGGGGTGACAGAATGAGCCGGCCGGACCACATGGACGTCGCGGCGTACGCGCTCGGTGTGCTCGACGAGCAGGACACTGAGCGGTTCGAGGAACATCTCGCCACCTGCTGGGCGTGCGCGGCCGAGTTGGAGACGATGGTGCCGGTCGTCGGGCTGCTCTCCGACATCGACGGCGAGACGATGATGGCGCTGGAACAGACGGCGACCGACCCGGCCCTGCTGGACCGGACGCTCGGCGCGGTCCGGGCCGACCGGCGACGTAGCCGGTTTCGTCACATGCTCGCGACGGCCGCCGCGGTGGTGGTCTTCGGCGGTCTGACCGGGTACGGCTTCGTCAGCGTGACCGCCAACGATCAACCGCCGGGGGTGCTCGCCGAGTCGACGCCGAGCGCGCCCAACGACCCTCCGACGAGCGTGCCGACGGCCGCGCCGAGCGGCCCGGGTGTGGGCGGCACCGAGGTGGAGGGCGACCAGGTCGAGGCGACCGACCCGACCACCGGTGTGCAGACCACCATGTTCCTGGTGACCAAGGACTACGGCACCCGGATCAATTTCAGCCTGCGGAAGCTGCCCGGCCCACGCGTCTGCCGACTGGTGGTCGTACGCAAGAACGCCACCACCGAGGTCATCTCAACCTGGTCGGTGCCGGAGGGCGGCTATGGCACCAACACCCGGCCGCAGGGTCTCGAACTGAGCGCCTCGACGTCTGCTCTGCCGAAGGACATCAAGCAGCTCCAGGTGCAGTCGGTGGATGCCAACGGCGTGGCGAGTCCGCTGGTCACCGTACCCATGTAAGCGCGCCTACCGCATCGGCGCCGGTCATTGTCACAATGGCCGGCGCCGATCTGTCGTTACGTGAGGGTCCCTCGCGGGTGCGTACGCATGGCAGCCGGAAACGGTTCAATCGATTTAAGTGAAATTGACCACTGTTACTACTTCAACCTTGACAGCCCAACCGCCGTACCTATGGGTGAACTGTCAAGAATGAGGAGGGCACGTGGCACAGATGAAGCGGACCGTCATCGTCGCGAGCGCGATGGTCGCACTAACGGCCTGCGCTCCCGCGGGTTACGACGGGGCGAACTCGAGCGCGGCTGAGCCGGTCGCCGTCGCCGCGGCCGAGCCCACCGCGACGGTTGAACCTGAGGCCTCGGCTTCCGCGGAGGCGCCCGCCGCCGACGCCCCGCCCGCGGACGTCGACCTGACCGAGAAGTTGGTCGGTAAGAGCGTCGCCCGGATGGGCAAGGTGGTCACCGACCAGGACGGCTGGATCCTGTACCGCTTCGACAAGGACACCGCCGACCCGCCGTCGTCGAACTGCGTCGACAAGTGCGCCGAGGTGTGGCCCCCGGCACTGACCGACGGCAACCCGGAGCTCACCGGCGTCTCGGACGACAAGGTCAGCAGCGTGACCCGGCAGGACGGCACCCGTCAGCTCACTGTCGGCGGCTGGCCGGTCTACCGCTACATCGGTGACAAGAAGCCCGGCCAGTGGAAGGGCCAGGCTGTCGGTGGCACCTGGTTCGTGGTCCAGCCGGACGGCAAGAAGAACCTGAGCTGCCTGCCCAAGGGCACGCCGAAGGCCGTCGCACCGCCGGCGGACAGTGGCTCGAACGACGCCGGCGGCTCGGGCTACTCGTACTGAGCCTGGTCGCCCACGAGGGCACGGTGGTCGGTCGTCGCCGGGGAGGGCGCGACCGGCCACCGCCGTGTCCGGGGTGGGTCAGGCCCGTTCCCACGGGCTCGGCACCGGGAAGTACGTCTCCAGGAACGGGATGAGCAGCGCCATCTGCGCCTCGAGGTCCTCCTCGACGGAGAACGCGTCGTTCAGGCAGAAAACCTGCCGATCCCGACGGGCGAGCAGGTGCGCCAAGCGGGCGGGCGTGTCCGGGTGGGACAGCTCGGCGATGGTGTACCGCAGGTTCCCCGGTGCCGCGCGACCGGTGTGGAACGCGTAGTAGTGGTGCAGCGACGAGGCGACCGACAGGTCGTCCATGCTGCGGAACTGACTCGCCGCGGTCCGCCGGTACTGCTGCGGGAACGTCTGCTCGATCTCCTGGAGCACGCTTCGCCGCAGCGCGTGCGGCATGTGCTTCATCTTCTGGGTCAGCACGGTGCCGAACCGCTCCGCGATCAACGCCCGGTTGTTCTTCCCGGCCGCCGACGACGGAATGTCCCCGGCGGCGGGTGGGCCCGGCGGCACCAGCGCCGGCGACGGAAAGAACCGGGAGATGCCGTTGGCCAGGAAGAAGTCCTGGGGCAGCACCTCGGTGCCGAGGAAGACGTCGTCGTTGAAGTACAGGAAGTGCTCGGAGAGCCCGTCGATGTGGTGCAGTTGACTCTCGATGGCGTGCGAGTTGTACGTCGGCAGCACCGTCGGATCGGTGAAGATCTCCCGATGGCTGACCACCCGCAGTCCGCTGGCGGACGGGTCCAACCAGGCCGGCACCTGGTCGTCGGTCACCACGTAGACATGGCGCACCCAGGGCGCGAACAGGTGCAGTGATCGGAGCGAGTAGCGCAACTCGTCGCGGCTGAGGAAGCGGGCCGCGCTCGCCGCCTCCGCGTGGTACGGCACCCCCGCCACCTCTGCCCGTCGGCGCAGCCAGGCCGGGTCGGTGCCGTCGACCCAGGTGTAGACGACGTCGACCGGGAACGGCACGTCGTCGGGGCGCGGTGCGGCGAACTCCGGACGCGTCCAGGCGGTCGCGGGTGCGGCGGCGGGTGCCAGGCCGGTGAACCGCGACTCCGGTACGAGGACCAGCGGCGCCGCCACGGTCACCTGTTCGGCGACGGCGTTGGGCCGCGGGGCGACGAGGGTGTCACCGTCCCGGGTCCAGAACTCGACGTCGCACCCGTACGCCTGCCCCAGCACCAGCCGCCGCTGGGGGTCGGTCCAGTACCAGGTCAGCCGCAACACCGCGGCGTCGGCCAGCCGGTCCCAGGTCTTCGGCTCGAAGCCGGCCGCCGGCTGCCCGGTGTCGTTCGGCACGCCGACGTAGCCAGGGACCCGACCGCAGGCGGCGGCGAGTGCGGCGTACGCCCGCGTGCGGTGCGCGGCGTCGACGGCGACGACCGACGAGCGGTGGGTTTCGCCGCGTACCCGGAAGTGGGGTACGCCGGCCTCGTCGAGCGCCGCCGTCACCGCGGTGAGGTTGTCCAGTCGTGCCATCAGGGGGGTGACCGCCCCGATCCGGGCCACCCTGGGTCCCCGGTCGGCGGTGACGACAACCCGGTCCGCGCCGGCCAGCAACTCCGGCTGGCGGCGGGCCAGCCGTTCGCCCCGGCGCTCGGAGAGGTGCCCGTCCCGCGCGGCCCGGGCGACCCACTGCTTCAGCTGGTGCCGGGCCCTGGGGCTCACCTTCGTCGCGATGGCCCGCCGGGTCTGCGGGCTCAGCACCCGGCGGTACACCTCCACGAACCCGGTGGGTTCGGCCAGCGCCCGGGCTGGCTCCCCCGATGGGGGCGTCGGGCCGCTCACCGCTGCGGGCCCGGCAGCGCCGCGATGGCGGTGGCCACCCGCTGGGAGTTGTTGCGGTCCTGGGTGACGAAGAAGTCCGTCGCCCGGCGGGTGTACTCCTCCTCACGAACGCACCCGTTCTCCAGGTACCGGATGATCGCGTCCACCGTCTCCGACGCGGTCTCGCAGACCGGGCCGAACCCGTCCTCCCGATGCTCGAAGTACCCCTTCTTGTAGCCGCCGATGGTCCAGAACTCCTCGGCGTCGAACTGCGCGTAGATCAGCGGGGTGCCGAGGTAGGCGACGTCGCAGGCCGTGGAGGAGTAGTCGGTGATGAACAGGTCGCACTGGCGCAGCGCGTCCTGCACCGTCCGGCTGGTCTGGTCCGCCATGGCGAAGCAGTCGTCGGTCGGCACGAGCCCGGCCAGCAGCGAGCGCATCTCGTAGTGCGGCAGGAGTTCGAGGGTGTACCCGTACTGCCGCAGCGCCTGCCGCAGCCGCTCGTCACCGAACAACGCGGCGAGGAATATTTGGTATGCGGAGCCTTCGAAGGCGACGCGAGGCCGGGCCGCCTTGTTGTACGACGGGGTGACGAGGTAGGTGCGCCAGGTCGGCATGAACAGGATGCGACGGTGGCCCCGGTCCGGGATCAACGCGTCGAAGCGGGGTAGGCCCGTGTTCGCCACCATGTCGCCGTAGTCGAGGTCCTTCGCCACGTACTCGGCCTCGCGGTCGGCCGAGGTCACGAAGAGGTCGAAGGAGGCCCGGCCACGGTGCACACCGGCGCTGACGTCCTTCTCGATCACCCCATGGTCGAGGAACACCCGGGTGGGGGCGATCCGCCAGTTCAGGTGCTTGAGGAAGGGCGACCGCTCCCAACTGGACGGCAGCATGTAGGAGTCGATGTCGTACGAGTTGATCAGCTTGGTGGCGTGCAACATCAGGAACTTGTGCCGCAACGACCCGTGCGTGACCACGTTGCCCAATCCCTGCAACCGGTGCCGGTCCGGACTCTCCTTGGCCAACAGGTAGTAGACGTTGCGCCGACGCTCCACCTGCCGCAGGTGCCGGAACAGGTGCGAGGAGTTGTCCTGCGCGGTGTCGGTGCGCTCGCCTACCAGCCACACGTCGCGTCGGCTCATCAACGGCGCGGTGAGCGTACGCAGCAGCCGCTCTTTCCAGAACGGGCCCCGGGAGGCCGCGTGCCGCAGGTCCTTGCGGAGCATCAGGCGTCGCCACCGGCGCTGCCCAGCCACTCCGGCCTTGCGCTGGACCAGCAGCTCCGCGTTCTCCCGCCCACTGAACGTGGGCAGGACCCGGGTGTTGCCGGACAGCTTCAGGGTCGCGTCACGCAGGTAGGCCGCCGAGATCAGGCAGTGCCGGGAGGCCTGCCCGGTCGCGGTCAGGAACACCAGCCGCAGCGCGTGCTGGCCGCCACGCAGTTTGCTGATCGGCAGCTCCGCCGAGAAGCCCGACCACTCCCGGTCGTCGTCTCCGGCCTTGAGGTCCGCCCGTCGTTCAGCGGTGACCGGCACCGTGAGGCTGCTGCCCCGCACCCGCAGCCCCATCGGGGTGCTCAGCGGCGCACGCATCGGCAGACCGTTGACCACCAGGTGTCCGGAGACCTTGAGCGTCTCCCCCGAGGACGTGAGCCGTGTCTGCTCCAGCCGCACCCCGACCGCTGTCACCTTGGTCAGCGGGAGCAGCGCCGGCGTCACCGGGTAGTCGAGGTGCAGGTCACCGCCGCAGGCGACGACCCCCCGCAGCCGCTGCCAGGGACGCGCGAACAACTCGAAGTCGTACAACTTGAACGCCAGGTACGGAACGCGGTGCCGGGTGTCGATCGTCCAGTGGGCGATGAAGGCGGGATCGATGTCCTGGTAGATCCGGGTGCACTTCTCGAAGATCTTCCACAGGTCGGCGTCCTCGAAGAGGGTGTGCGCCCGCATGGCGAAGCCCTGGTAGCTGCGGACGAGCCACCGTTCGAGCACCTCGCGGCGGAACACGTCCAGGTCGGGCCGCAGGTCGGCCAGGGTCTCGCACAGCTCCAGGTGATCCCAGAAGTTCTGCTCCCGGACGAAGAGGTTGTCCATGATGGAGCTGCTGACCGCGCGCTTGCGGTACTGGTAGACCACCGTGTCGACCAGGGCGATGCGCTCGGCCTTGAGCAGCATCGGGATGGCCAGGAAGGCGTCCTCGAAGTGGACCCCCTCGCGGAACCGGAAACCGTGCCGGCGCAGTTGGGCGAGGTCGTACAGCTTGTGGCACGGGCCGGCGTCGAAGATCAGATCTGGCGCGTCGACGACGGACTCCAGCAGCCGGTCACCCTTGCCGAACGGCTTCTTCCACAGGAACGCGGTCGGCTTCGGGAAGGTGTCCATGTCGCCGACGGCGATGCTCGCCCGATGGGTCACGATCGCCTTGAGCAGCACCTCGATGGCGCGCGGTGGCAGCAGGTCGTCGGAGTCGACGAACGCCACGTACGGCGTGTCGGCCAGGTCGAGCGCCAGGTTGCGGGCCGCCCCGGGCCCGCTGTTGGGCTGTTGCAGGGCGGTCACGTTCGGGTGCTCCGCGGCGAACTGCTTGGCCAGCAGGTCGGAGCCGTCGGTGCTGCCGTCGTCGACCAGGATGACGTGGCACTGGCCGAAGACGGTCTGCGCCGCGATCGACCCGAGTGTCTCGGGCAGGTAGTCCACCACGTTGTAGACCGGAACGATGATCGTGACCTGCGGGGCGGGGTCTACCACTCTGGGCTCCACTGGAGAGGATGCGGGAAACGCGGGGGGAACATCGGCGCGTCGGCCGGGTGCGGGCTCACTCGTCGCGCCCGAGCAGGACGGCCTTGAAGTCGCTGACCGTGTTGAGCATGTTGTTGGGCATGGTGGGCGCGTCGACCGGGGCGCGTCGACGGGCATCCAGCACCGGACGGTACGAACGCCGCCACAGCTCCCCCGCGCCCACGTTCCGCCGCTCCGCCACCACGTCGTCCGGCAGCTCGAACGGGGCGGGGAAGGGCAGGTAGCGCGGCAGGAAGTCGGCCAGCATCCGCTCCTGCTCGGCGAACGACAGCGGGTCGGAGTCGGTGTCGTTGAGGCAGAACACGTCGCGGTTGCGACGAGCCAGCAGCTCGGCCAGCCGGGCGGGGGTCGAGGGGTGACCCAGGTCGGCGTACTCGTACTCGATGTCGCCGGGGACGGCCTGCGCGGTCAGGAACGCCCAGTACTGGTGCAGCGACGACGGGATGGACAGGTCGCCGTGGTGCCGGAACCGGTGCCGCGCGGTGGCC
The DNA here is from genome assembly GCF_040648775.1 of Micromonospora sp. NPDC049089. Taxonomy (NCBI): domain Bacteria; kingdom Bacillati; phylum Actinomycetota; class Actinomycetes; order Micromonosporales; family Micromonosporaceae; genus Micromonospora; species Micromonospora sp. NPDC049089. The sequence continues at coordinate 14,593 of NZ_JBEZEH010000078.1, read as the reverse complement.
GCCACCTCGTCCGGAAGCGTGCCCTCGATCTGCTGCATGATGCTGCGGCGCAGCGCGAACGGGGTGTGCTTCATCTTCTGCGTGATGGTCACGCCGAACTGCCGTTGGATGTGCCGACGGTTGTTCTTTCCGGCGGCCTTCACCGGCGGGTCCTCCGGCTTCGCCTCCCCTAGGCCGAACTGGGCCGGCGAGGGGAAGAACTTCGCGATCCCGTTGGCGTGGAAGAAGTGGTTCGGCAGCAGCGGACGACCGAGGAACACGTCGTCGTTGAGGTAGAGGAAGTGTTCGGCCAGTCCGTCGATGCGGTGCAGTCGGGACTCGATAGCGTGCGAGTTGTACGACGACCGGCCACCGAGGTCGGCGAAGAGTTCGGCGTGCGAGATGACCGTGATCATCGGATCGCTCGGGTCGAGCCAGCTCGGCAGTTGGCTGTCGGTGATCAGGAAGATCCGGCGCAGCCAGGGCGCGAAGCTGTGCAGCGACCGCAACGAATACCGCAGCTCGTCGCGGTTGTGGTAGCGCGAGGAGTTGGCCGCGACCGCGTGCAACGGGCCGCCGGGGGTGCCGAGCGCCATCGACTTGCGCTTGAGCCACTGCGGGTCGGAACCGTCCACCCAGGTGTAGACGGCGTCGATCGGAAAGCCGACCCGGTCCGGCGCCCGGACGGCCAGATCCCGGCGGGTGCCGTAGGTGTGGTCGTCGGCTTCGGGCACGAAGTGGCTCAGCAGCGCCGCCGCCACCCGGACCGGCTGTGCCTGGGCGGGGGCCTCGTCGACGACCCCGTTGCGCCGGGGAGCGCGGACCATGTCTCCGTGCCGGCTCCAGAACTCGATCTCGCACGCGAACTGGGCGCCGAGGACGACACCGGCGCGGGTGTCGGTGACCGGGAAGCAGACCTGGATCACCTCGGTCGGGGCGCCGTCCGGTTGATCGCGACGGGGCTGGACCTGCACCACCCGGACGTCCGCGCCCGACAGCTCCGGCGCGGAGCGGATCAGGCGTCGTACCGCCGTCCGCTGGTCGTCGAGGACCGCGACGGTGCTGCGCAGGTGGTCGTCGTTACGAATGCAGTGGTATTCGATGCCGGCGGCGTGCAGCGCCGTGGTGACGGCGGTGAGGTTGCGGTGCCACTGCTGCAACGGGGTCGCCGTGGCGACGACCTCGGCCCGGGTCCGAACGCCGCCGTCGGTCACTGCCACCCGGGCACCGAGGTGATGCACTGTGTCGCTGCCGCGCGGTCGGGAGAGCGTCTGCACCAGGCCGAGCCGCCGGTGTGCGGGCAGCAGACCCAGCAGCCGTCGCCGCGCCGACGACGGTAGGAGTCGATAGACCTTCAGGGCGATCATGCGCTGGGCCGCCGTCCGCTCGGGACGGCCGCCTCGTCAGCGGGCACCTGTCAGCCCTGCGGACGGGTAGCGGGGCGAAATCCCACTCGCGATGATTTGACACAGACTCGCGCAGCCATCACTGCATGCCCTTCCGCAGATCCCCCGTTGACACTGCGCAGGTGCCCGAGGCACTCGTTTACCTGCAGGCCATCAAACAACCACATGATCGATATCTGACCCACCGCCGAAAATGGCATAAGGGCGGTATGCGAGGGTTCGCCAAGATAATCCTGGCCGTTCGGATGATCAACCACACCGGGAAGGTCGGACGAACGTACCCCCGCGAAGCTCCTCAACCCCCGGGCGGAACCGGTACGGCCGCTCGTCAGCCCGCACCGTGACCTGGCACAGTAGCGGGGTGACCGAGACCGGACCCGCCGCGACCAGGGTGCTGCACCCACCGGTCGGCTACCGGCTGATCGCCTCGGTCCGCGCCCTCACCTTCAGCCCGTACGACCCGTGCGCCCGGGTGGCGGCCGGCACCTTCTGGTGGGCCACCCGCACCCCGGACGGTCCGGCCACGCTCGCGCTGCGACCGGCCGGCGGCGAGTTGCTCGCGGAAGGGTACGGGCCCGGCGCCGAGCACGTCCTCGCCCGCGCCGACGCGATCGCCGGGCTGCGCGACGACCTGACCGGCTTCACCGAACTGGCGGCGGCGCACCCGCTGGTCGCCCGGCTGGCCCGGGAGCACCGGGGGCTGCGGATGCCCGCCACCGGGGAGGTCTTCCCCCGACTGCTGCGCGCGGTCTTCGAGCAGAAGGTCACCGGCAAGGAGGCCTACCGGGCGTACTCGGCGATGGTGCGGCACTTCCGGGAGCCGGCTCCCGGCCCGTTGCAGCCGCTGCTCCTTCCGCCCGAGGCAGCCACCGTCGCCGCGGCCCCGTACTGGGTGTTCCACCCGTTCGGAGTGGAACAGCGCCGAGCCGACACGCTCCGTCGCGCCGCCGCGCTCGCCGACCGCCTGGAGCGCAGCACCGACGCAGCCGACGCCACCCGCCGGCTGACCGCGATCCCCGGCATCGGACCGTGGACGGCCGCGGAGGTGGTCCGGATCGCGTACGGCGACCCGGACGCGGTCAGCGTCGGCGACTACCACATCCCGAACACGGTGGCCTGGGCGCTCGCCGGCGAACCGAGGGGCGACGACGCCCGGATGATGGCCCTGCTGGAGCCGTTCCGAGGCCACCGGGGCCGGGTGTGTCTGCTGCTGGAGGCGGCCGGCATCCGGGCACCGAAGTACGGCCCGCGCGCCCCGATCCGCTCGTTCGCCCGGTTCTGAGTCGCTGCGGCGCGAGGGCGTTCAGCGACCCTCGCACAGCCGACGCAGGGTACGGCCGAGCCACCAGGCGTACGTGTGCTGCACGGCCCTCACCGCCGGGCCGCCGGCGCGGGTGAACCAGCGGTCCGGAAGGCTGAACGCGCGGACCTCGAACCAGACCGCGCCCGCGTCGTCGCGGACGACCTCGAACGCCTCCTCACCCCGCTCCGGATGCCCGGGCAGGGTGCCGTAACCGAAACCGGCGAGCGTTGGTGAGTCCACGCTCCAGACCACCTGGCACGGCCCCCAGAGGCGGGCCGGGCCGACGCCGAGGCCGGAGGCCACCAGCACACCGGTGGCGGCCCGCGGCGCGTCGGTGCGGATCCGGACACCTGCGGCGCGGTGCAGCCGCCAGCTCAACACCGCGTCGGCGGCGGTCTCGAAGCAGCCGCCGGGCAACGGATACCGGTGGCGCAGGTGGTGGTACCCGCCGGGCAACGGCCCGTGCCGGGTCGACCCCACCTCCGGGTACGTCAACTCGCCCACCGTTGCCCCCTCGACCTCGACCGGACACCGGTCAGGGTACGGCCGGTGCGGTCGGGCCGCCCGTCGATGGCAACGGCGGCTGTGGTGTGCTGCCCCGATGAACGCAGAGGCGAGCATCGTTGCGGCCGGTGTCGTGGACGCCGGCGAGATCCTCACCGTCCAGCGCGCCGCGTACCTGACCGAGGCGCAGCACTACAGCGATCCGTTCCTGCCTCCGCTGACCGAGACGTTGGACGAGGTCGCGGCGGTACTGGCCGGCCCGAGCATCGTGCTCGCGGCCCGGTTGGGGCACCGGCTGGTCGGCTCGGTGCGGGCCCACCTGGACGGGGACACGGCGCACGTCGGCCGCCTCTCGGTCGCCCCGGACCAGCAGGGGCGGGGTGTCGGGGCGCAACTGCTCACCGCCATCGAGCGGGCCTGCGCCGGCCGGGCGACCCGCTTCACCCTGTTCACCGGAGCGGACAGCGCGCGCAACCTGCGGTTGTACGAGCGGCACGGCTACCGGATCGTGGCGCACCGCCCGGACCCGAACGGCATCTCGTTGGCGGTGTTGGAGAAGCCGGCCGTCAGCCCCGCTCGCAGCGACGCCTGAGCCCGTCGGCCTCCATCCGCACGTAGCGGCGGAACAGCCCGCCGTACAGCCGGCCGATCAGGCCGGCCAGCGGGCCGGACTGGCTGAAGGCCAACTCGACGCGGGTACGCCCGTCGGGCAGCGGCAGCAGCCGGTGTTCTGCGGTGGTCCGCACACCCGGCGCGTCGGAGACCCAGACGAACTCCCGCCGGTCGGTCAGCTCGGTGACCCGCCAGAGGGCCGGCCGCAGCTTCGGCTGGGTCAGTCGCGCGGTGGCGCCGACGGTCAGCGGCCCCGGCTCGCCCCGCTCGGCCCGGGTGACCGAGTCCGTCCACTCGGGCCAGCGGGGCACGTCGACAAGCACCGCCCAGACCTGCTCGGCGTCCGCGGCGATCTCGGTGTCGGCCTCGAACCGCATGGTGTCCCCTCCCCGGCGACGCCGCTCGGCACCGCCACGGGTGCAGACGAGGCCGCCGAGAGCATTGTGACAGCGCGGTCCACCGCCGTCCGTCCCTCCTCAGTGGAGGTACCCGGCAGTTCCCGGCCGTACGCCGCCCCCGCACGGATCAGGCGGCCTCGCGCAGGTCGGCCAGGGTGAGTGGGGTACGCCGCCGCAACAGCTCCTCCAGCTCCGGCACCGAACCCACCTCGCCGAGCACGTTCCGGCCGCCGCCGAACCGCTGCGGGTAGCGGCGGGTCAGCCGGAAGCGGTAGCGGCCCCGGATCAGCTCGACGCTCACCCGCCACCGCCCGCAGCAGCCACAGACCCACTCGGACACCTCGCGAAAGTAGCTCTGACCTGGGGTTATTCGATTCGCCCGGTCGGGACGAGCGGCGCGCCGGGGGACACGCCGCCCCGCCGTGCACGGTGATCTGCCTCACGACTGTCGGCACCGTCTGATTGACTGGTCGGCGTGGACCTGCCGATCAACCCGCCGATCGAGCCGATGCTGGCCAAGAGCGTTCCCAAGCTGCCCACCACGCCCGGGGTGACCTACGAGCCCAAGTGGGACGGGTTCCGGTGCATCGTGTTCCGCGACGGCGACGAGGTCGAGCTGGCCAGCCGTGGCGGCAAGTCGATGACCCGCTACTTCCCCGAGGTGGTCGAGCAGGCCCGCCGGCAGCTGCCGCCGCGGTGCGCCGTCGACGGGGAGTTGATCGTGATTCGGCGCGACGGGCCGAGCGGCCAGCCCCGGCTGGATTTCGAGCTGCTGGCCCAGCGCGTCCACCCGGCCGCGTCCCGGGTGAAGATGCTGGCCGAGACCACCCCTGCCGACTTCGTCGCGTTCGACCTGCTGGCGATCGGTGACGAGGCCCTGCTCGACCAGCCCTACCCGCGCCGCCGGGAGCGGCTGGTCGAGGCGCTGGCCGGGGTGCGCCCGCCGGTGCATGTCACCCAGGTCACCACCGACCCGGACACCGCGCGGCGCTGGTTCGACGTCTTCGAGGGCGCCGGGCTGGACGGTTTGATCGTCAAGCCGGCCGACCTGCCGTACGAGCCGGGCAAGCGACTGATGTTCAAGGTCAAGCACGCCCGCACGGCGGACGCGGTGGTGGCCGGCTTCCGCTGGCACAAGTCCGGCCCGGTGGTGGGCTCGCTGCTGCTCGGCCTGTACGACGACGCCGGGGTCCTGCACCACGTGGGCGTGAGCGCGTCGTTCAGCATGGCCCGCCGCGCCGAGTTGCTCGACGAGCTGGCGCCCTATCGGGACATCGCCGGTGAGCACCCGTGGGTGCACGGCGACCACGAGCGTGGCCAACGCATCCCCGGCGGGGTCAGCCGGTGGACCGGCACGAAGAACCTGGAGTGGGAGCCGGTGCGCCCCGAGCTGGTGGTCGAGGTGGGCTACGACGCCATGGAGGGCGAACGGTTCCGGCACACCGCGCAGTTCGTCCGGTGGCGCCCGGACCGCGACCCCCGATCCTGCCGCTACGACCAGCTCGACCGGCCGATCCGCTTCGACGTGGACCAGGTGCTGCGCGGCGACCCGACGGCCACCGTGGACCGAGCCGCCACCGGCTCGGCGTAGCCTGGCCCGTCGACCCGATTCCGGAGGACCACGTGATCCGCACCGCCGACCAGCCTCGGAGGGCGTCCAGCCGCCGGGGCCGTCGCACTCTGGCCGCCTTCGTCGTCGCCGCGCTGCTCACCGCCGGTTGCACGCTGCCGGCGTTCGCGCCGCGCACCGAGGTGGAGGGCGCGGCCGCCCCGACCGGCAGCTCGCCGAACTGGCGGCCCTGCCCGGAGGTGCCCGACGAGTTGGTCGGGCGGAGCGCACCGAACATGCGCTACGAGTGCACGCGGATTCAGGTGCCCCGTGACTGGGGCACCGGCAACGGGGCGAGCGCCGGCCCGGGTGCCGGGCAGACCTTCGAGATCGCCCTGCTGCGCGCCCGGTCCACCAAGCAGCGCGACCGGGTGGGCTCCCTGGTGATCAACCCGGGCGGCCCGGGCGGTTCCGGTGTCGACACCGCCGTCTACCTCTCCTTCGGCGCCCAGTTCGGCGGTCTGCCCGCCTCGATCACCGAGCGCTTCGACATTGTCGGCTTCGACCCGCGCGGGGTCTCCCGCTCCAGCCCGGTGAAGTGCATCTCCGACGCCGACCTGGACGCCAGCTTCGGCTTCGACCCCGACCCGGCGAGCCAGTCGGCATTCGACGGCTTCGTCGGTCTGAGCCAGCGGATCGGGCGCGGCTGCGGCGACCGCTACGGCGACCAGTTGCCGCTGTACGGCACCGAACAGGCCGCCCGCGACATGGACGCGGTACGCGCCGCCGTGGGCGACGACAAGCTCACCTACCTGGGCTACTCGTACGGCACCCTGCTCGGTGCCACGTACGCCCAGCTCTACCCGCAGCGGGTGCGGGCGCTGGTGCTCGACGGCGCTGTCGACCCGCAGCAGCGGCTGGTCGAGGGCTCGGAGAGCCAGGCCCGCGGCTTCGAGCGGGCCTTCACCAACTTCACCCGCTGGTGCGCGGCGAACGCGGGCCGCTGCCCGATCGCCCCGGACGCCCGCGCCGCCGTCACCTCGGCCATCGACAAGGCCAAGGTCTCCCCGGTACGCGGCGACGACGGGCGGGAGGCGACCGCCGGCTGGGTGTTCTACGCCGTCATCTCCTCGCTCTACACCGAATCCGGCTGGCAGGAGCTGGCCCAGGCGATCGACAAGCTCGCCGAGGGCGACCCGAAGGACGTGTTCCGACTCGCCGACGCGTACGCCGGCCGGGAGGACAACGGGCACTACTCGAACCTGTTCGACGCCAACCTGGCCATCAACTGCGCCGACGAGACGGAGAAGCCGAGCCGGCAGCAGATCCGGCAGTTGCAGTCCGAGTGGCGCGGAAAATACCCGCTGTTCGGGCCGGCGTTGGCGGTCGGCATGCTGAGCTGCGTCGAATGGCCGGGCGGGCGTGACCCCTACCCGACCGGGAAGGCGAACGGCGCACCGCCGATCGTGGTGGTCGGCACCACCGGCGACCCGGCGACGCCGTACGAGCAGACCCCACGGCTCGCGTCGATGCTGGGCGTCGGTCGGGTGCTCACCTGGGAGGGCGAGGGGCACACCGCGTACCCGCAGACGTCCTGCATCACCAACGCTGTCGACGCCTACCTGATCGACCTCACGGTCCCCCGCGAGGGCCTGCGCTGCCCACCCCGTTAGCGATCCGCGGATCGGTCAGCCGACCGGACACCGTCAGCCAAATGTCGCGAGAATCCGACCAACCTCCTGCTGATTCCCGGCCCAAACACGGATAATCGGGGGCATGAAACCTATCGCCCCCCAGACTCCAGACAGGAACACATAGGCCGATTGCCCGCTGAACCAGTATGTGTGTGCACCGCCTGCCTCCGGCACTCGCCGAAGCCGAAACGGACTCGCCTCGATTAGCTCAACAGCACCTCGAAGACGATCCAGCCCTGCAAGGTGCACAGTGCCGGTCGCCGGCTGCTGCTCGGCGAGTTCGAACATGGAGTCGCATTCAATTAACGAGTCGAGCGATGGAAACTCTGGCACCTCGTGGTAATCCACGCCAACGATCACTACTCCGTCGGCCGAGAGGCAGGCACCCGAGGGCGATCCGGTCTGCACCGCATACAGGATCTCAAGCTCCTCCGTCGGATCCTCCGGCTCGCAGACCGGCGTGAAGAAGACGTCGGAGTCAAATAAGCCACTCTTGTAGGTAAGCCCTCCATAGCGTTCCTGGACAAACTCCAAGGTTGAGATGATTTTACTGTTCGGCTGGGCGTAGACAGCACGGATTTCTTGGTCAAGATCGGCACCGAAAAGACCTCGATCAAAGTCTTCACGGCGCGAGCATCTGCGCAGAAAATCCTGAGCGCGCTGGGTCAACCCTGCCGGATTCTCACCGACGTATTCGGCCACTAGAGCACCTCCAACAGTCGCACGAATCAGAGACCTCCGATACGTCCCGGCGTGTACTGCGATGGCGTACTCGTCCCGGGCGACTTGGAGGCCCCTCGAGAACTGATCTTCAACATAGGCAGCAACCGCTTGCAGCCGCGGCACGGATCCAACAATCGCCTATGCCATTGCTTCCCTATTCGCTTCGAATGAATACCCATCGTTGTTACCGAAATTGGTCTTGCCCCGAGATTCATCAGCCTGCCTATACCATGCACCTCACTGCACCCGCCATGAGGATGACTACATGCAGTGAGGGCAGAGAAGAGCTTCCAAGGCTTCCGGCCCGAGGTGGCCGACGTGGTATGCACCGCGACCAACAAGCCAGATGGCAGAACACCTACACTCTCGCTGACCGTGCCAGGCCGCTTATTCTTCACAGCGCTATCAGATATGTTATCAACCATCTCACCAAGCCGCTCTTCGGCACCGTCGTCAATGCCACAGTTGTGCACCAGTACTGGGGTGCCGCCTGCTCGGACGTAGAACGTGTGGATGTCACTGACAGTCAGGTTGTGAACCGTGGCGACAGCACCGTAGGCGAGGACAGCGATGACGGCGACACGAGCGCCATCCGGGGTCAGTAGTTGATCACCGGGCCGCAAGCGCTCCGCGTCGAGCCATTTCTGCTGCGCGTCGACCCAGAACGGGTGCTGGTCTGTGGCAGTAACGAGCCCGTCAGCCTCTCCGTCACCATTTGAGTCGACGCTGATGTCGATGAGCTGCTTCATTCCGTCGCCCGTGATCAGGGCAGCAACTGGACGGGCACCTTCTCCCCCAGTTTCCGGATCCGTCGCCCAGACAACATCGTCGACTTTAATGCTTTCAATTGCTTTATAACTACCGTCGGCCATCAGCACCGCAGTTCCCGGCAGGAAACTATTCGGTGTTTTGCAGGTGGTGGGCTTGTTCTTGACGGCGTTCTTGACTGCGCCGGCCCCACGGGCGGCGGTTTTGGCCTGCCGGACACCAGGGATCATGGAGGCCGCGCCCATGGCGCATCCCATCTTGTCGCCACCCGCGCAGGTCTTCGCGGTGTCGATCGCGCCGGCGACCGCCGCAACGGCACCGGCGGCAACCGCCACCACCTGGGCTGGTGGTGGCAATACCGCCGCCACCATGGCTATCCCGCCCGCGACCGCGGAGATGGTGCCCGCGTTGTCGACCACGGCCTTGACCGCCGACTTGGCGGTGTTTGCCACCGCGTTGGCGGCCCGGCTGGCCGCATTCTTGATCTTTCCGAAGAAGAGGCCGTCCGGGTCGGCGAAGGTGACCGGGTTGTTGTTGGCGTAGGCGAACGGGTGCATCCGCTGCGGGTCGTACTCGTCAGTCTCCGGGTCGACGGAGATGAACGCGCCCAGCGCCGCGTCGTAGAAGCGGGCACCCAGCAGTGACAGGCCGGTCGGATCGCTGATGCCGCCGACGAAGCCGCGCTGGCCGGAGGGCCAGGTGCCGCCGGTGCCGCCCGAGCGGGCGTTTCCGAACGGGTCGGAGTATCGGACCGTGTCCACCCGGGTGACCGAGTTGACCGCCCAGTGCGCCGAGTCGTGCTGGTCGGCGGCGAGCCAGGTCAGGTCCTTGGGACCCGTCGCGGTGGACGCGGCCCGAGAGGCGATCGTGTCGCCAGCGTGCTGGTAGTACCGGGTCGCCGTGGTGTCCTGACCCTGAACGACCAGCTCCTGCCCGGCGATGAAGACGGTGGCCTGACCGTTCGGGTCGATCCGGGCGATCCGGTTGCCATCGGCGTCGTAGACCATCCGGGTCGCGCCACCCGGTCCGGTGATTTTCTGGAGTTTGCCCTGGGGGTTCCACTCCAGGTTCTCGGTGACCCCGTCGACCTTGCGGTAGGTGAGGTTGCCCGTGGCATCCCAGTCGTAGTGGTCCACCCGGCTGCCGGTGGTCACGGTCCGAACCGCGTGTGGCTGGGCCGCGTTGGCTGCGGCGTACCCGTAGTCGGAGGCGACACCGGTACGACGGTCGGTGACCGACTTGCGGGAACCGTCCGCGTGGTAGGCGTACGCCTTCCAGTACGGCGACTTACCGCTGATGGCGCCCGCGGTCGGATCCGCGGCACAGGTCGTGGTCGCCTGCGTCCACGCCTGGGTGAGACGCCGCAACTGGTCGTACTGGAAGCACTGGACGTCACTGTCGCCAGGTCGAGGTTTGTCCTCGTTGTCGAGCGGCGTGTTCGCCATCGACAGGACGTTGCCCTCGTGGTCGTACTCGTAGGAGAGGGCGGCGACGTTGTTGACCGTCGCGTCCCGGTCGAAATAGAACTCCTTGAGCCGGCGGGTCGGGTCGTCGTAGACGTAGGTCTGGTACGCCTGCGGCTTGTTGTTGACGCCGAGCGTGCGCTTCAGGACCTCGCCGTAGGGCGAGTAGGTTGCGGCGTCGACGTAGACGGTGTTGGTTCCCGACGGGTACGACGTGCCCACCAGTCGCGTGACATTGCCCAGGTCGTCGTAGGTGTGGCCGATCGTCTCCCGCTCCAAGGCACCGATCTTGGGAACGTTCATCCGGTCCGGCGACCCGTCGGCCTTGAAGGTGTACGTCGAGACGTACGTCCCGGCCGCCGTCCCCAGGCCCGGCATCGCCGGGATGCGCGCCTCCTCGTCGGCGACCTGGTAGGCGTCGCTGTACGCGAAGATCTCCCGGACGAACTGGTGTCCGTCGACGGTCGACACCTGCTTGGACAGGTGCCCCTTGGCCACCGTGTCGTACGCCCACTCGGCGGCGGGCTGACCGTTGACCAGGCGCTTCTTCTGCCGTCCGAGGACGTCGTACTCGGTGGAGACCACGTCGTCGAGGTCGTTCTTGGAGGACGTGACGTCGTCGTTGTTATCGTAGGTGAGGGTCGTCTCGCCCTTGTCCGGGTCGACCGTGCGCACCTCCCGGCCGCGCAGGTCGTACCCGTACTCCCAGACCTTCCCGGTGGGGCCGGTCACGGTCGCCAGGTCACCGCGCGGGGTGTACGTGTACTTCGTGGCGTCGTACCCGCCGCTCGGGGTGAGCCCGTGGAACTGCCGGAGCTCCGTGGTCCGCTCGTGGACGTCGCTGATGGTCGCGGTGGCCGTGCCGCCCCTCGGCGGGGTGACCGCCACCTGCCAGCCGTCCGGGTTGCCGCCGTAGCTGGTGACCGTCGCCCACAACTGGCTGTGGCCCGACCAGGTGCCCTCGTTGACGACCCGTCCGACGGCGTCATGACTCAGGACGGTGCGGACACGGTCCTCGCCCGGGTTCAGTTGCAGCAGCTCGTCGGCTGGTGCGCCGGTGACGTACGCCGGACCTGCCTGATACGCCTCCAGGCCCCGGTCGTTGTAACCGGTCGACTCGACCAGACGCTGCCCACTGAGGGAGTCCTCCTGCGTCTGGACAGGCCGGTACAGCGAGTCGAAGAGCCCGATCTCGGATATGTAGGTCTCGTTGGGTCCGAGTCGCTTGGTGGTGACGGCGAGCGGCCCGTCGGCACGTACCCGGTAGCCGAACTCCAGGTTCGGTGTCTTGGTCGCCTTGGCCCGGCCCGGCAGCCACACCTTGGTGAGCCGCCCCAACGGGTCGTGTGCCAGGTCGGTGCGCTTGTCGTTGGCGTCCACCACCGACGTCGGCTCGGCCCAGGCCGGCTGTTGGGTGGTGGTCGTCTTGTGTTGGAGTGGGTTGAGGGTGACCGTCTGGGTGACCGGCCCCGGGCCCGCGGGTGTGTACGTGGTGGTGGTGACCCCGCCCCGGGCGTCCGTCACGCTTCCGATCCGCCCGAGCGCGTCGTAGCTGCTCCGGGAGGTGGTGGCGTAGACGGGTCCACCGTTCCAGGTGTCGAGGGTGTCCTCGCGGGTCACCAGGCCCTTGCTGGGAGCGGAGCCGTGGGTGTCCGATCCGTCGTGGTAGGTCTTCACATCGGAGATGACGTCCGCCGGGCGGTTCACCGTCGCCCCACACGACTTGGCGACCGTCTCCACCCGGGACACCGCCGCGCGGATCCACGCGGTGCCGTTCTTCGCGTACGTGGTGGTGCCGCAGGTCTCGTCGCCGGTACGGGCGGTGTCCCCCAGCTCGGACACCGTCTCCGGTTGACCGTCCGAGTCGTAGGTGGTGCGGGTCTCGGTCCGCGCCCACACGTTCGGCGCCAGCAACTTGCGGGTCTTCACGACGGACGGGCCGGTGAAGTACGCCCGGTCGGTGCCCCCGGTGTGGGTCCGCGCGGCGGTCTGGTGGGTCCAGTACTGCGTGGTGGACGCCTCGACGACGTCTGACCCGTCGAGGGTCGCCTCCTCAAGTGGGGAACCGGCCAGCGCCGGATGGTCCGAGAACGTGGTGGTCTCCGAGTCGGACACCTGCACGTTGCGCCTGCCACCGCCTGGCAACGGCTGGTCGTCCAGGCCCCGGTAGAACCGCTTGCGAGTCGTCAGCGGTACGCCCCGACCCGGCTCGCCGACCTTGGTGACCACCTGGGAGTAACCACGCCACTGCCCGTACGTGCGGTGCTTCTTCTTGGTGAACTCACCGTCGTCGTAGCCCCACAGGACGCTCGTGCCACCCCCGTCGGTGCTGTACTCGTACCGGGTCGTGATCGCCGGCTGATCAGCCGTGCGGTCGATCTCGGAGATCTCGGTGACGACGTACTTGTGGAACCAGTCGCGCTTCGGGTCGGTGTAGCCGTCCGGAGTCCAGTACACGGGGTAACACAGCCGCGAGTTGGTCTCCGGTGAGCCCGGCAGGTCGTTCAGGTCACAGTCAGCATCGGAGTAGGTGACGTGGATGTCGGCGCCCGACTCGGTGCGGATGTTCTGAATCCGCCACCGAGAGAACAGCGGCGCACCCGCCAGGACATTGGCCCGGTTCACCAGCTCCACGCCGGTGAACTGCACCGGCGGGTCCGTGACGAGGCCACCGACGTGCCCGGCGTGCACGATTTCCTTGAGCCACAGCGACGCCGAGCCGGCCACCTTCGGCGCCTTGAACTCGTGGCTCAGACTCCACGACTCGACGTCGGGGAACGCGCTGCCGTCACGTACCTGGGTGGTGATCTTCGTGAGTCGCTTGGTGCTGAAGAAGACCGGTGCCAGCTTGTCGGTACAGGGCACCGCGTCGCATTCCTTGTCCCATGGCACGTCCGGCCAGTTCGCCTTGACCGGCTTGCCATCCTTGTGGCACTCGGTCGCCAGGCACCGTTCGGCGACGCTGAACACCACTCGCCCGGTGGCAGCGACGCTCGAATAGTTGGCGTGCAGCCCGTAGTCGATTCGCGTCAGGTAACCGCCCCGGGTGAACGACTGCCGGTTGTCCTTGTCGTCAGCCGCGCCGTAGTGACCCGTCTCGCCCTGGTAGTAGTAGCGGACCGTGTTGCCGTGCACGTCCACGGTCTTGTCGAGCATCCAGCGCCAGGCCTGCTTGCAGGACGAGTCCTTGAAGGCGGTGGCGTGGCAGTCCTCGCCGGAGTGGTTGCCGAAGACCGGGACCGTCCACCGTGAGTCGGTCGCGGCGGCCTCGCCCGCGAAGAAGTAGCGGGTGCCGTCGGGCGTGGTGACCGTCCACCGTTCGGTCGTGGCGCTCCCCGACGTCGCCGGACTGCCGTCCAACTGGATCCGCCAGTTGCTGTCGCTCTGGGCCCGCCAGACACCCGAGGCGTCATCCTTGATCAGGGACGCGTTGGTGCCGTTGAGCGAGACCGTGACGTTCGGCGAGTCACCCTTCCAGCACTGGTCGTAGGTCTTCTTGTCCTTGTTGTTCGGATCCTTGCCGGCGACAGCGTCGCGGTCGTCCGTGCAGGTGGCGTAGGTACGCTCGATGAAGCCCGGCGCGTAATCCCACCCGTCGCCGACCCACGACGCCTGATTGTTGGCGCCGGCCATCCGCCCGTCGACCACCTGTGACGAGTAGTCCAACGACATCTCCGGCAGCGGACCCTCTGCCGGCGGCAGGCGCAGCGGGTTCGAGTAGGAGAACCCTCCGGAGCTGTCTCCCGCAGTCCAGGATCCCGACGCCTTCAGGTCGGTGGCCTTGTAGTCGCCCTCCTCCGAGGACTCCTCGGCGGTGATGGCAAAGACCATCGGCGCCGCACCGGAGAGGTCGACCCTGGTCGACAACGTGCTGGTAGCCGGGTCATTGGTCGCGTCAACCCGACCGGTCTCCTGGCACTCCGACCGCTGCGGGGTCGTCGCCGCGCAGGCCGGCAGCCGTTTGAGGGTCAGCCGCTCACCCCAGCCCGCGCCGTAGAGCTGCCGGATCTCTGCGTAGTCGAAGACCGCGTCGACCGTCCCGGCGTCGCCGTTCACCACGACCACCGGGCCGCTGACCCCGAGTCGGCGGGAGTGCTGCTCGTCCAGGAGTTCCACGCGCGCCTGGGTGGGGACACGCTTACCGGGACAGGTTGAGTTCGCGGCTGGCGTAGAGGACCAGCAGCGCGCCGGCGA
>NZ_JBEZEH010000077.1:0-28619 GCF_040648775.1 Micromonospora sp. NPDC049089 | reverse complement strand
GCCGGTCATCGCGGCGACCAGATCGTCGGTGGTGGCCTCGATGACCGGCAGCACCAGCGTGGGTCGGGACGAGCGGTGAGGGCCGCCGTCCAGGGAGGCGCCCGCGGTCCCGCGGGTCCGACGAGCCGCGGCGGCGCTGCACCGCTGCTGCGGCTGAGCCCACTGGGCTTCGGCGCCTCCCAGGGCGGCAATCTCTACCGGGCGACGTCCGACGAGCAGTTCGCCGCCGCCGTGGACACCGCGTGGGCAGGCGGCATCCGATACTTCGACACCGCACCGCACTACGGGCTGGGCCTGTCCGAACGACGCCTGGGCGCGGCCCTGCGCTCCCGCCCCCGCGCCGAGTACGTGGTGTCGACGAAGGTCGGCCGGCTGCTCGTGCCGTCACCGGAGACGGCGCACCAGCGGGATCCGGAGGGGTTCGACGTTCCCGCCGATCACCGCCGGGTCTGGGACTTCAGCCGCGACGGCGTCCGCCGTTCGCTGGAGGCGAGCCTTCGGCGCACCGGCCTGGACCGGATCGACGTGGTGTATCTGCATGACCCCGACGAGCACTGGCAGCAGGCCGCCAACGAGGCGATCCCGGCCCTGGTGGAGTTGCGGGAGCAGGGCGTGATCGGCGCCGTCGGGGCGGGAATGAACCAGTCGGCGATGCTGGCCCGCTTCGTGGCGGAGACCGACGTGGACGTGGTGATGTGCGCCGGCCGGTACACCCTGTTGGAACAGGGCGCGCTGACCGACCTGCTGCCCGCCGCGCAGGCCCGCCACGTCGGTGTGGTGGTCGCCGGTGTCTACAACTCCGGGCTGCTGGCCCGGGACATGCCGCCGACCGACGCCGTCTACGACTACCAGCAGGCGCAGGCGGAGGTGATCGACCATGCCCGCCGGATAGCGCGGGTCTGTCAGACGTACGGCGTCACGCTGCCCCAGGCGGCGTTGGCGTTCGTCCGTCGTCACCCGGCAGTGGTCTCGACCGTTGTCGGCATGCGCGACGACGTCCAGGTGACCGAGACCCTCCAACGATCCGGTGTCGACGTCCCGGAGCAGCTCTGGACGGCGTTGTACGACGTGGGGCTGCTCGACGTACAACCGTGAGGGTCGGTCACGACCGGGCCGTCTCGATGCTGGCGTCAGCGTCGTCGGGTAACCCCTGCAACGACTCCTCCACACCGATCAGGTGGTTGGCCATCCGGGTGCGCGCCCGTTCCGGGTCGCGTGCCACGAGGGCCTTCAGGATCGCCACGTGCTCGTCATGGGTGCGCAGGTCCGCGCCCTCCTCGTGCAGACTCCGCCAGAGCCGGCCACGGATGGTGCGCCCGGCGAAGGCTTCGATCAGACCGACAAGCACCGGATTCTCGGCGTGCACCGCGATGATCCGGTGAAAGGCGATGTCGATTTCCATGATCCGCTCGTGGTCCGGCGGTGACTGGCCGACCAGCCGGGCCGCCTCGTCGAGCAGGTCACCCGCCTGGGCCAGGGCCTCGTCGGTGATCCTGGTCGCCGCCAGGCAGGCGGCCTCGCACTCCAGCAGCCGGCGGACGGTGTGGATGTGCCGGGGGTCGCCCTGGCCCTGGAAGTCGACCACGAAATTCATCGGGGCCAGCAGCTGTGGCGCGTCGAGGTTGGTGACGTAGGTGCCGTCGCCCTGACGGATGTTGACGATCCCCAGGATCGACAGGGCCGACATCCCCTCGCGCAGGGAACCTCGCGAGACGCCGAGCTGCTCGGCGAGGTCCTTCTCGATGGGCAACCGGTCCCCGGGCCGGAACTGCCCTTCGAGGATCATCCGTTTGATGCCGTTGACCACTTCGTCGGTGCGAGACATGATCCCCCTAGCGGCCGGCGGGGGTGGCCTTCCCACCCGCGATCACGTACGCCGCCTCCGGAGATGACACGGTAGTCGGGTCTGTCGCCGCCCAGTAGTGGCCGTCGGGGAAACGGTAGAGCGCCACCGACTCCTGACGCATCCGGGTGGAGTAGCCGGGCTGGCTGGGCAGGACGTATCCGCTGCCGGAACCGGTGTCGCGGATGATGCAGGGATCGGTGAAGTGCTCGTGCAGGTGGTCGACGAACTCGGTGACCCGGTTGGTGAGGTCCCCCGAGATCGCGACGTAGTCGAGCACCGACACGTGTTGGACCATCTCGCACAGCCCGACACCGCCCGCGTGCGGGCACACCGGGACGTTGAACTTCGCGGCGAGCAGCAGCACGGCGACGATCTCGTTGATGCTGGCCAACCTGCCGGTGTCGAGCTGGCAGAAGTCGATGGCCTCGGCCTGGAAGAGCTGCTTGAACATCACCCGGTTGTGGCAGTGTTCGCCGGTGGCGACGCCGATCGGAGCGACGGCGCGGCGGACGGCCGCGTGGCCCAGGATGTCGTCAGGGCTGGTCGGCTCCTCGATCCACAGTGGCGTGAAGCGGGCGAGGGCGGTGACCCACTCGATGGCCTGACCGACGTCCCACACCTGGTTGGCGTCGATCATCAGGTTGCGATCCGGGCCGAGGATCTCCCGTGCGATGGCGCATCGGCGGATGTCGTCGTCGAGGTTGGCGCCCACCTTGAGCTTGACGTAGCCGTAGCCGGTGTCGACCGCCTCCTGGCACAGTCGGCGCAGCTTGTCGTCGCCGTAGCCGAGCCAGCCCGCCGATGTGGTGTAGGCGGGGTAGCCGGTCCGGTCGAGTTCGGCGAGGCGGGCGGCCTTCGTGCTCTCCTTGGCCCGCAGGATGGCCAGTGCCTCGTCGCGGGTCAGCGCGTCGGACAGGTAGCGCAGGTCCGCGATGTCGACGAGTTGCTCGGGGGTCATGTCGACGAGCAGCCGCCACAGCGGTTTGTCGGCGACCCGGGCGACCAGGTCCCACGACGCGTTCAACACGGCGGCGAGGGACAGGTGGACGACGCCCTTCTCGGGGCCGAGCCACCGCAGTTGCGAGTCGGAGGTGAGCAGGCGGTAGACCGCGCCCATGTCCGCTGCCATCGTTGCCACGTCCTGGCCCACGAGGAGCTGTGCCTGGTGGACTGCCGCCGCCGCGACGATGTCGTTGCCTCGGCCGATGGTGAAGGTCAGGCCGTGCCCCGCGAGTGGCGCGCCCACGCCGTCGACGCCGTCGGTGTGCAGGACGACGTAGGCCGCCGAGTAGTCGCCGTCCTTGTTCATGGCGTCTGACCCGTCAGCGGTCAGGGAGGTGGGGAAGCGGACGTCTTCGACGGTGACGGCAGTGATCTGCGGCATGCGCTCCTCGCCCGGCTAGGCTAAAGATCAGATGATCACTGGGAGTATACGGAGGGCCGCTCCGGCACGTCAACGTTGTCGATCACCTCGGGCGTGCAGACATATGATGTTTGCCCTCTCGGGTCGCGCCGCCTTGACTCCGATCATGCCGGTTGGCGGGCGAAGGTGACGCGCGCGGCGGACCCTGGAGATTGGATGTTCCGGCCCGTCGCGAGGTATCGACGACGACGTATGGGCCTGGTCTCCAGTGCTGTGGCCTCGATACGTCAAATCTTTGTCGAATGTCGACACCCGTGCGCAGAGCCTCGTCTCCGGTGCCCGGCATCGGTCGGCCGCAGTGTGCTCCCGGGGGTTGGTGACGATGGTCACCGCATCGCCGTCGACACGCCCGAGACCGACATGTGGGGTGTGACAACGGCTGCGTCCCTATATATGGTGTCGAACGCAGCTGGTTCGGCCGCTCATCCGGTGCGGTTCGAGGCAACAGGGAACCCGGTGGAAATCCGGGACTGTCCCGCAGCGGTGAGTGGGAACGACAGCCGTCATCAGCACTGGGCCACCATCGGCCTGGGAAGCGACGGCCAGTAGGAGACCGGCGAGCCCGGTCGTGCCCGCGAGTCCGAAGACCTGCCAGCGCGCCGCGTACCCGCACCCGGGTGGGCGGCGGTCCGAGGCCGCGTGGGACGGCTGACGCCACCTGACCCACGCCGGGGCCGGCGTGGCGTCCGTCGGTGTCTGTCTCCTCGCGTCCGGGCCACCAGGTCTCGAACTCCGAGGAGCGAGTGGTGACAGTCACCGAGGTAGTCCCGGCCAGCGGCGACGCGACAGTGCGGCGGACGCCGATGCAGGTCCGCAAGCGTGACGGCGGCACCGAACCCGTGGACGTGAACAAGATCGTCCGGGCGGTCGAGCGGTGGGCCGACGACCTGACCGACGTCGACCCGTTGCGGGTGGCCACCCGCACCATCAGCGGCCTCTACGACGGCGCGACCACTGCCGAACTCGACCGGCTGTCCATCCAGACCGCCGCCGAGATGATCGGTGAGGAGCCGCAGTACTCGCGTCTGGCCGCGCGGCTGCTGGCCGGCTACGTCGACAAGGAGGTGCGGCGACAGGGCATCACCTCGTTCAGCGCGGCGATCCGGGTCGGCCACGCCGAGGGCCTCATCGGTGACGACACC
This sequence comes from Micromonospora sp. NPDC049089, assembly GCF_040648775.1. NCBI lineage: Bacteria > Bacillati > Actinomycetota > Actinomycetes > Micromonosporales > Micromonosporaceae > Micromonospora > Micromonospora sp. NPDC049089. The sequence continues at coordinate 24,208 of NZ_JBEZEH010000077.1, read as the reverse complement.
GCCGCGTTCGTCGCCACACACGCCGCGACGCTCGACCACGCCATCGACCCGGACGGCGACCGCCGGTTCGAGTATTTCGGCCTGCGCACTGTGTGCGACCGCTACCTGTTGCGCCACCCCACCAGCCGACTGGTGCTGGAGACCCCGCAGTACTGGCTGCTGCGGGTGGCCTGCGGCCTGTCCCGGACGGCGGACGAGGCGGTGGACTTCTACCGGCTGATGTCCAGCCTGGCCTACCTGCCCAGCTCACCGACCTTGTTCAACTCCGGCACCCGGCACACCCAGATGTCCTCCTGCTACCTGGTCGACTCTCCGCTCGACGAGCTGGACTCGATCTACGCCCGGTACGCCCAGGTCGCCAACCTGTCCAAGTTCGCCGGGGGCATCGGCATCGCGTACTCCCGGGTCCGCTCCCGGGGCGCGCTGATCCGGGGCACGAACGGGCAGTCCAACGGGATCGTGCCGTGGCTGCGCACGCTGGACGCGAGCGTCGCCGCGGTCAACCAGGGTGGCCGACGCAAGGGCGCTGCCTGCGTCTACCTGGAGCCGTGGCACCCGGACATCGAGGAGTTCCTGCAACTGCGGGACAACACCGGCGAGGACGCCCGCCGCACCCACAACCTGAACCTGGCCAACTGGGTGCCGGACGAGTTCATGCGCCGGGTCGAGGCCGACGAGCTGTGGTCGCTGTTCGACCCGCAGGAGGTGCCCGAGCTGCCCGACCTGTGGGGGGAGCGGTTCGACGCCGCGTACCGGCAGGCCGAGGCGCAGGGCCGCTACGTGCGGCAGGTCCCGGCCCGGGAGCTGTACGGGAAGATGATGCGGACCCTCGCCCAGACCGGCAACGGCTGGATGACCTTCAAGGACGCGTCGAACCGGCTCTGCAACCAGACCGCCGAGCCGGGCAACGTGGTGCACCTGTCCAACCTCTGCACCGAGATCGTCGAGGTGTCCAGTGACGCCGAGACGGCCGTGTGCAACCTCGGCTCGGTGAACCTCGCCGCCCACCTCACCGCCGACGGCATCGACTGGGAGCGGCTGCGCGCCACGGTGCGGACCGCTGTGACCTTCCTCGACCGGGTCATCGACATCAACTACTACCCGACCGCGCAGGCGGCGGCGAGCAACCCCCGCTGGCGGCCCGTCGGGCTCGGGCTGATGGGCCTTCAGGACGCCTTCTTCGCGCTGCGGCTGCCGTTCGACTCGCCGGCCGCCCGCGAGCTGTCCACCCGGATCAGCGAGGAGCTGTACCTGACCGCGCTGGAGACCTCCGCCGACCTGGCGCGCGACTTCGGCGCCCATCCGGCGTACCCGCAGACCCGGGCCGCGCGAGGCCAGCTCCAGCCCGACCTGTGGGGTGTCGAGGGTACGCAGACCGCGCGGTGGGACGCGCTGCGCGAGCGGGTCGAGGCGTACGGGCTGCGCAACTCGCTGCTGGTGGCGGTCGCGCCGACCGCCACCATCGCCTCGGTCGCCGGGTGCTACGAGTGCATCGAGCCGCAGGTGTCCAACCTGTTCAAGCGCGAGACCCTGTCGGGGGAGTTCCTCCAGGTCAACACCGCTCTGGTACGCGAGCTGAAGGCCCGCGGTCTGTGGACCGAGCGGATCCGTTCGGCGATCAAGCGGGCGGAGGGGTCGGTGCAGGACATCGCCGAGTTGCCGGTCGGCGTACGGGAACTGTTCCGCACCGCGTGGGAGCTGCCGCAGCGGGCGCTGATCGACCTGGCCGCAGCCCGCGCCCCGTTCATCGACCAGTCCCAGTCGCTGAACCTGTTCCTGGCCGCGCCGACCATCGGCAAGCTCTCCTCGATGTACCTCTACGCCTGGAAGGCCGGGCTGAAGACCACCTACTACCTGCGCTCGCGGCCCGCGACGCGGATCCAGCAGGCCACCGTCAGCGCCGTCGCACCCGTCGCGCCAGTCGCTCTCGCGTCCGTGGCCCTCGACGCCGACGCGCTGGCCTGCTCGCTGGAGAACCCCGAGTCGTGCGAGGCCTGCCAGTGACCCTCGCCGACGCCGCCACGACCGACGCCAGCACCACCGACACGAGGACCACGCACATGCTGCTCGACCCCGGGATGGACCTCACTCTCCGCCCGATGCGTTACCCGCACTTCTTCGACCGGTTCCGCGACGCGATCCGCAACACCTGGACCGTCGAGGAGGTCGACCTGCACGCCGACCTCGCCGACCTGGACAGGTTGTCGCCGGCCGAACGGCACCTGGTCAGCCGCCTGGTGGCGTTCTTCGCCACCGGTGACACAATCGTCGCCAACAACCTGGTGCTCAACCTCTACCAGCACGTCAACAGCCCGGAGGGTCGCCTCTACCTGTCCCGCCAACTGTTCGAGGAGGCCGTGCACGTCCAGTTCTATCTCAACCTGCTCGACACGTACGTGCCCGACGAGACGGAGCGCTTCGAGGCCTTCGCGGCCATCGAGAACATCCCCTCGATCCGTCGTAAGGCCGAGTTCTGCTTCCGGTGGATCGACTCTCTCAGCGACCTGCGGGAGCTGCGGTCCCGCGAGGACCGGCGCACGTTCCTGCTCAACCTCATCTGCTTCGCCGCCTGCATCGAGGGGTTGTTCTTCTACGGCGCGTTCGCCTACGTCTACTTCCTACGTTCCCGTGGTTTGCTGCACGGTCTCGCCTCGGGCACCAACTGGGTGTTCCGCGACGAGTCCATGCACATGGCGTTCGCGTTCGACGTCGTCGACACCGTGCGCGCCGAGGAGCCGGACCTGTTCGACGACGACCTCGCCGACCAGGTTCGCCGGATGCTCACCGAGGCGGTCGAGTGTGAGGTGCAGTTCGCCGAGGACCTGGTGGGCCACGGCGTGCCCGGTCTGACATTGGCCGACATGCGGGAGTACCTCCAGCACGTCGCCGACCGCCGCCTCGCCCAGCTCGGCATCGCGCCGCACTACGGGTCGAACAACCCGTTCGGCTTCATGGAGTTGCAGGACGTGCAGGAGCTGTCCAACTTCTTCGAGCGGCGGGTGTCGGCGTACCAGGTCGGGGTGACCGGCACCGTCGCCTTCGACGACGACTTCTAACGACCTCGGTCCCTGCGCTTCCGTTGATCAGGTGATGAAAAGTAGCTTGGAGACGACCTCAACAGCTACTTCTCATCCCCTGATCACGGATGTGGCCCGTTCAGCTGTGAACCTGTGAGTAAGTCAGGCAAGCAAGCCGAGACGGGGGTGGTCGCGTGCCCGGAAAGGAACGTGCTGATGGTCGACATCACCGTGCGGCCCATGACCGACGCCGACGCCGACCGGGTCCTGGCGATCTACCAGGCCGGCCTGGACACCGGTGACGCCAGTTTCGAGGTCACCGCGCCGGGCTGGGCGGTGTTCAGCGCCGCTCGGCTGAGCGGGCACCGGTTCGTGGCCGTCGACCCGGGTGGAACGGTGCTTGGCTGGGTCGCCGTCTCGCCGACCTCGACCCGCGCGGTGTACGCCGGTGTGGTGGAGCACTCCGTGTACGTCGACCCGGCCGCCCAGGGCCGTGGGATCGCCCGACTGCTGCTGGACGCGTTGATCACCTCCACCGAGGCCGACGGCGTCTGGACGATCCAGTCCGGGGTCTTTCCGGAGAACACCGCCAGCCTGGCGCTGCACCAGCGTGCCGGATTCCGGGTCATCGGCGTCCGTGAGCGGGTTGGTCGCCACCACGGACGCTGGCGCGACGTCATTCTGTTGGAACGGCGCAGCCCCACCATCGCCTGAGAAGTCCGCCGGTCGGCGGCGGCTGTCACCGTCGGGCGGCGCAGGCCACACACGTACGTGCTGACGGGCGGGCAGCCAGCCGTGCGGCGGGAATCGGGCGGCCACAGCCCTCGCACACGCCGTAGCTGCCGTCGTCGACCCGTCGCAGCGCGACGTCCAGCTCGGCCAGGCGTCGGCGGGTGGCGTCCAGGACGGCCGTGAGCTGCGCGCGTTCGAAGGCGATCGTGCTGCCCTCGGGGTCGTGCTCGTCATCGGCGTTGGACGAGCGGGACGCCTCGAAGAGGCTCCGGAGGTCGCCGTCCAGGGCGGTGGCCTGGGCCTCGGTCTGCTCGCGCAGTCGCAGCAGCTCCTCGCGGACCGCGCTGGAATCCCTGTTCATGGCCTCTCCACAGTACCTGGGGGATGACAGCTGTCACATCACTGGCATTCCGAGACGACCGGTCATATTGTGGTGTCTGTCAGCCAGTCGGAACCCTGGGCGGAAGGAGCGCACGAGATGCCACGACCGAAGTCGCCGACCTCCGCCGGAACCCGGCAACGGTTGTCCGACGCCGCGTTGGACCTGTTCCACCTGCGCGGCTACAACGGGACGAGCGTCCAGGACATCGTCGCTGCAGCCGGGGCGCCCAAGGGCACCTTCTACAACCACTTCGCCAGCAAGGAGGACCTCGCCCTGGACTCGGTGGCGAGATACTCCGCGGCGATGGGGCTGGAGATGCTCGACGAGAAGCAGGGCGGCACACCGCTTGAGCGGATCACCGATCATCTGAGATACGTCACCGGCCTCGGCGACACCATGGGTGATCGCGGATGCCTGCTCGGCAACTTCGCCACCGAGATCCCGGCGCACAGCGATGCCCTGCGCAACGCCGTCGACGCCGGCTTCGGCCGCTGGGTCGCCGCGCTCGCCATGGCGATCGAGCAGGCGCGGTCTGCCGGTGAACTGCACGGCGACGAACCTGCCACCGATCTCGCCGGCTTCGTCGTCTCCAGCTACGAGGGCGCGGCAGCCCGGGCGAAGGCATCCGGTGATCCGGCCGCCCTCCGGGAGTTCTTCACGATCACCACGGCCCGGATCCTCACCTGATCCGCGTCCGTTCCCGTCGGTAACAGTCCGGGTCTTTCCATCCGGGGCGACGTGTACCCAATCCAAGACGACCGGTCGTACGCCTTCGGCCGGGGCCAGCACCTGAATTGAGGAGTGAGACATGAGCACTTACCTGATCAATCACCTGCGTATCCCGGGCGGAGTGCCGACCGAGGAGTCCCTGCGGTACCTGGAGCAGGTGCAGGCCACCACCGAGGCGTACGGCGCCAAGTGGCTCGTCCTCGATGCCCAGGTGGAGGTCCTTGAGGGCAGTTGGCCCGGGTCGGTCGTGCTGATCGAGTTCCCCGACGCGGAGACCGCCAGGACCTGGTACAACTCGCCCGAGTACCAGGCGATCCTGGCGCTACGCGTCGATCACACCATCAACGACCTGGTCCTTGTGGACTCCGTCGGCCCGGACTTCACGGTGGCCGGCTACGCGCGTCAGATCCGCACCCTGCTCGGCCAGTGACCAGTTCTCGCTGACCTGCCGTACGCCGATTCCCGCGCACCGCACGTCGTGCGCGGGAATCGGCTACATGAAGTTGCGGGTGTGCAGGGCGGACAGCGCGGCCGCCTCGTCGGGCCGGAAACCCAGGCGGACCAGCCGGCGCTGACGGCCCTGATCCATGGCGTGTTGCAGAGCCCGCACCCGGTCGAAGCCGGCGGACACGTCGTCCGGGTGCCACCCACCCGCCGCGAGCACCACCAACGCGTCGAAGACGTCAGCGTTGAGGCCCGCCGTGTCGACGAGCGCGTCGTGACGGCGGTGGATGGCCGCCCGCAGCCGGTCGCGCAGCAGTGGATCCGACTGCGCCTGATGCTCCAGGTGTGCCATGCCGAACACCACGTGCCGGCGCTCGTCCTGCATGGCGAGCCAACAGATCCGGCGTGTCACCGGGTCCGGGGCGAACTCGTGCAGGAAGGACAGCAGATCGACGAAGCTGCCCTCGCCGAGCACGGAGAGCAGGAACGACGCCAGCGCGAAGTCCGACTCCGCGACGAGGGTGAACAGCGACTGCCGACCGCCGGCGGACGACGTGCCCATCTCGGTGCCCCGTAGCAGTGCCCGCCGGCTGAAGACCTCCATGTGTCGGGCCTCGTCGGCCACCTGCACGGCGAGAAGCTGCACGACCTCCCGGAAGTGCGGGTGGATACGCCCCAGGAACCGGGCCGGCACGACGAGCGCTGCCTGCTCGTTCTCGACCAGGTACGTCATCACCTGCACCACCGCGGCCTCGACGTCGGCCGGCAACGCGAACGGGTCGTCCCACGGCACCGCGGTCTGCGGGTCCCACTGTCGCGCGGCGGCCTGCGCGTACAGGTGGGGGGCGATGTCGGCCCAGACCAGGTCGCGGTCGTCCAGGTCGAACCGGGCTTCGGGACCACCGGCCTCCAGGAGCGCGCCACGGGCACCGAGCCCCCATCGTGCGGGTGGCCGGCTGCTGAGCGCCGACGGCAGGGCCGGCCCGGCCCGCTCCGCGCCGAACCAGCGGTCGTCGTCCACCGACCCCCGGATGACGACGGCGACCAGGTCGCTCCGGTCACCCCGATCCGGCCACTCGACCCGGTGGCCCCGGCCACGACACCAGGCGGGCAGGTGTACGCGCAGCGCCGGGTCGCGACCGGAGACCGCCAACCGGCCTCCCGGCGGCATCCCGGCCAGGGCGCGCTGCACCAGCACGTGTGCGCCCCCGCCGAAACCCAGCACACCCAGGTCGAGCGCGGCGACAGGTGTCGCGCTCACGGCCGGTAGTCCGTGGCCGTCACCCGCCCGTCGGCGGAGTAGAAACCGCTGGTGTCGACGGCGTCGGCGAGGACGTCGTACCCCGTGATGCGGCCCTCCCGCCAGGCCGTCAACCCCTCCAGGTCCAGCAGCGGACGCACCTGCGGATCGGCGTACGACATGCCGAGCAGGAGCGTGCCGAAGAGCCGGACCCCGTCGGACTCCGGTGCGCGGACCGTCATGTTGCAGTGGTCGTAGCGTGCGGTCTGCGCCACGATCCGGGTTCCCTCGGGCGGTAGCGTGCCCTCCTGGACGAACGCCAGATGGTTGGCGTCGATCATGCAGGCGGCGTCGACCTCCCCGGCCACCAGGGCGCGGGCCGCGTCGCGCTCACCGCCGATGTGGTCGCCGTGCAGGCCGACACCCACGTCGAAGCGGCGTACGTCGACAGTGACCCCGCGCGCGGCGAGGTGATGCAACGGGATCAGCGTCGCCTGTGGACTGTCGACCGCCCCGACGGCGACCACGCGTTCGGCGAGGTCCGCGAGTTGGCGCACCGGCGAGTCCGCGCGGACCACCACGACCGAGGTGAGGTCCTGGTCGGTGTCGCGCATGGTGAGCGCGCGTACGGCAGTGCCGTTGGCGGACGCCAGCCGCTCGGCCCGCAGGTAGGCCAGGGGAGAGTTCCAGGCCGCGTCGATCCGCCCGGCGATGAGATCCTCGACCTGTCGCTCGTAGTGCGAGTAGAGGACGAAGTCGAAGTCCAGGCCCCGCCCGCGCAGCCAGGTGCGGAAGCCCTCCCAGATGGTCACCACCTTCGGGTCGTACGCGACAGCGCCCAGCAGAACGGTTGGCGCGGGCATCAGCGGTTGGCCTCGTCGAGCAGTGGCAGCCCGGTGGCGACCCGACCGACGAAATCGTGCAGCGCGTCGGTGGTCGGTGCCATCACCCGGGCCGCGCGGGCGTCCCGGAACCGGCGCTCGAGGCCCAACTCCTTGCGGAATGCGCTGCCGCCGCAGAGCTGCAACGCGCCGTCGGTCACGTCGGCGACGGTCTCGCCGGCGAGCGCCTTGACCTGGAGCACCCGCAGCATCGCGTCGTCGCGGCCGGTCTCCAGGGCGGTGAGCGTGTCACCCAGGAAGGCCCGCAGCGCGTCGGTGCGGATCATCAGCCGGGCGAGGTCGCGTCGGGTGACGGGCGCGTCGCGCAGGGCGGCCCCGGTGTGCGCGAGCGTGGTCCTGGTGAGATGTCGGCCGGCCTCGGCCACCGCGCTGTCGGCCAGACCGAGACAGAAGGCGGCGTTGAGCACCAGGAACCAGGGCAGGACCGCGCCGAGCGCGGTGTCGAGCCCGGCCCCGTCGGCCGCCATCCTCGCCGTCGACGGAACCCGCAACCCGTCGGCGGTCATCGGGCGGGAGCCGTTGCCCCGCAGGCCCAGCCCGTCGAAGTCGCCTGCCACGCTGAGGCCGGCGCTGTCGGAAGGCACCAGCCACAGCGTCATCGGGCCGGCGTCGGGGGTCAGCGGAAGGCTCGACCAGACGTAGCTGTTGGCCTCGCCAGCCGCGGTGACCCAGCTCTTCCGGGCATCGAGGCGGACGGTGTCGTCGTCGGCCGCGGTAGCGGTGCCGGTCGGCGACCAGAAGTGGCTGCGCGAGCCGTACTCGGAGAACGCCAGCGTGGTGAGGTGATCGCCGGCGGCGATGGCCGCGCGGACGTCTCGTGGACCGTGCGCCTCGATGACGGCGGTCGCCGCGTAGTGCATGAGCACCACCATCGCGGTGGATCCGCACTCGGCGGCCAGCCGCTCGATCACCTCGGCGACCGCCCGCATGCCGTGGCCGGCGCCGCCGACCTCGGGCGAGGAGGCCAGGCCGAGGAGGCCGGCTGCGGCGAGAGCATCGACACCCGGACGGGGGAAGGCCCCGTCCCGGTCGACGATCGGCGCCTGCGGGCGGATCACGTCGTCGATCACCGTGCCGAGCGTGTCCGTGGAATCGGTGGCGGTCTGGGCATTGTCGACGCTGGCCGTCATGCCGGTACTCCTTCAGGAGGGCCGATGGGACGTCCGCCGACCCTATCCGAACGCGAGAACGCAGCGCGAGTGTCGAATCACCGTCTGGCGCGGGCGTTGTCCCGGTGGGATCGGCCGTGCCCGTCGTCGCGGTCGATGCGCAACTCGCGTTCCAACTCGGTGATGACCGCCCGCAGATCGTCCAGTCGTTGGGTGAGCGCGATCCGGTCCACCTCGTCCGGTACGCCGTCGCCGTCCTCGTCGTATCCGGGGGCCAGTCGCTCGGTCATCTCCAGCCGGCGGGCCTCCTCCATGGAGTTCACGATGACCGCGATGAGGATGTTGAGCAGCAGGTTGACGGTGACGATCACGTAGCTGACGTAGTAGAGCAGTGTCCACGGTGAGATCGCCATGCCCTGCTCGATGAGGTCCGGCAGCGTCTCCAGAGACAACAGCACGAACAACGTCAGCAGTGACCGGCCGATGTCGCCGTACTCCTCCGGATACCGGTTACCGAAGATGAGCCAGCCGGCCATCCCGTAGACGTAGAGCGTCACCACGGCCAGGGCGAAGAACCCGGTGACGCCCGGCAGGCTGCGCCACAGCGCGGAGACGATGGTCCGCAGACCTGGCGAGAACCGCACCAGGCGGACCATGCGGACGACCCGGACGACCCGTAGCAGCGCCGGGTCGCCGTGCAGGCCCGGAATGAAGATCGCCGCGATCACCACGAAGTCGAAGACGTTCCAGCCGTGCCGGAAGAAGTCCTGCGGGCGTCTGCCGTACGCCGCCAACCGGATGGCGATCTCGACGACGAAGACGGCTCGGAAGAACAGCTCCAGCCCGTGCAGCACGGTGCCCGCCGGGCTCAGGTCGTCGTACGTCTCCAGGCCGAGAACGATGCCGTTGGCGAGGATGACCACGACGATGGCGATCTCGAAAGGGCGGGACCGGGCGAGCTGGTCGCACCGGTCGGCCCATCCCGAGCGCGGGTCCGGTGTGGACGGCCCACCCCGGGGGGCGGGCACGGGTGCGTCACTCACCAGTCGGCCGGCTCGATCGTGTGACGGTGCGAATGGTGTGCGGGCATGCCCACCAGCCTAGCCAAGATCAAGACAGTGGAGGTCGCGCGACCACTCAGGAGCGGGGCATCCGCTCTGTCGTCACGGGCGCGGCGAAGAAGGCGGCGAGTGGTTCGACGGTTCTCGGGTGCGCCCGGTTGATGGCGTCGTGACCACTGCGCGGGATGGTCAGGGTCCGGGCGTGCGGCAGCGCGCGGGCCAGCGCCTCGTTCTGGTGCACGTAGTAGGGCGGGCCGTCGGCCCCGCAGGCCAGCAGCACCTCGGCGCGCACCCCGGCCCACCGGGTGGCCGGGCCGTCGTGCGCCAGGATCAGCGCCGCCTCGTCCAACGTCGTCGGCAGCAGCTCGCCCATGGTCCGGCCGATCGGCGTACGCAGGAACGCACGGATGATCGCGGTCCGAATGCCGAGTGGGAGTTTCGCCCCCGCCATCTGCGAGTTGATCCCGGCGGTCGTGATGGCGAGGCTGCGGGCGGTGTCGCCGGCCTGTGCCGCCGCCCGGGCCGGCGCGAGCCAGCCCGACGGGAAGCTGCCGTCGATCGAGACGGCGGCGTCGTAGAGGGCGAGTCGGTCGATCGGCAGTCGGAGCGCGGCTTCGAGCGCCAGGAAACCGCCGCCGCTGTGGCCGATGACGTTGCCGGACCCGGTGTGCTCCAGCACGGCGGCGAGGTCGTCGACCTCCTGATCCGCGGTGTAGGGCACCGACCTCGGTGGCGCGTCGGCCCGTCCCCGTCGGTTGTAGAGGTGAACGCTGAACCGGTCGGCGAGTGCCGCGGCCAGCCGCCGGTAGACGTCGATCGTCACGCCGCCGCCGTGCACCACGACGATCCCCGGCCCCGTCCCGGTTGAGTGCAGCACGATCGTCGCGCCGTCCCGTGCTGTGACCTGCTCCATGTCTGGTCCACCCTTCTCCCGCCGACAAACAACTGCAAACGACGTTCGCAGTTTACAGTAGGTCAGTGAGCGACGCACCCGCGAGTACCGGCGACGGCCGCCCCGAGCCGCAGTCGATCTGGAGCAGACCCGAACGCGGCAGCCGTGGCCCCGCCCCGGCACACAGTCGGGACGTCATCGTGGAGGCCGCCCTCGCCCTGGCCGACGCCGAAGGGCTGGCTGCGGTGTCGATGCGCGCGGTGGCCGCCTCGCTCGGCACCGGTGCCGGATCCCTCTACCGCTACCTGTCGTCCCGCGACGACCTGTTGGACCTGATGACCGATCGGGCGGTGGGGGAGCTGCGCCCGTACCCGCAGGTGGAAGGCGACTGGCTGGAAACGATGGTGCTGCTGGGGCGACGGCAGTTGGCGCTGTTCGGTGCCCACCCGTGGTTGCCCGACGTGATCCATCGGCCCTCGGGCGCCGGCCCGGAGAGCCTGGCCTGGTTCGACAACTGCATCAGGGTCCTGGAGCCCGTGCGCTGCCCGGTGACCGCCAAGTTCGAGGCCATCGCGATGATGACAGGCGTGGTGAGCCTCTTCGCCCGCCGCGAATCCGCGGCCGGGGCGTTCAGCTTCGCCGGGGTGGACCTCACGACGTACCCGCACCTCGTCGCGGCGTTCAGCCAGCCCGCCGGACCACCGCCCCGGGCGGACCTCGTCGAGCGGACCCTGCGCGGTCTGCTCACCGGCCTGCTGGTCGTGGAGTCGACCGAGTCGGGCTGAGCGGATCGGCGTACGGGCGGTGTCCGTCGTTCGTCCGCCACCGCGACGCCCGCTGGTCTAGGTTCTCGATGGTGAGCGGGACCAGCTGCGAAGAGGTGCGCGATGTCCGACCCTGATCTTGCCGACCTGCGCCGACGGGCCACTGACGGTGACCGGGACGCCGTCGACCAGCTCGTCGAGCTCGCGGGGGAGCGGGGTGACCTCACCGAACTGCGTCAGCTGGCCGAGGACGGCAACGCCGACGCGGCGGCCCAGCTTGTCGAACTCGCCACCGAACTCGGCGACATGGGCGAGTTGCGGCGTCTCGCCGACCGGGGCGACAAGGACGCCGCTGACCAGCTCGTCGAGTTGGCCGCGGAGCGGGCCGACGTCGGTGAACTTCGCCGGCTCGCCGACGGCGGGAACCGGGACGCCGCCGACGTCCTGGCCGAGCTCACCGAGGAGCAGGACGAGGCGGAGTAGTCGGCCGGGGCGGGGTGGCGGTCGACGTCACGTCGTGGCGGTGAGGTATCGGCGGTAGCCGAGGGCGGACTGCGCGAACCCGAGGGACGCGTAGAACCGGTGGGCGTCGGTACGCGCGGCGTTCGACACCAGTTGGACCTTGTAGCAGCCGGCCGCCGTCGCCTCGTCGAGCGCCGCCAGCATGAGGGCCCGGGCGATTCCACGACGACGCCAGTCGGACGTGACCACCACGTTCTCCACCACCATGTACGGTCGCGCCCCGTGGGTGAGGTTGGGGACGACGACGGTGTCCAGCGTGCCCACGAAGGTGTCCCCGGCGACGGCCAGCAGGAGGCGGCGGCCAGCCTGGGCGTGCAGGTCACGCCAGGCGGTGGCGAGCCGGTCGGCGTGCGGCCGTGCGTCGTTCGGAGCTAGCTGCCACAGCACGTCGAAGACCAGTTCGGGGTCGTCCTGCGCCACGGCGGCGCGGATGACGACGTCGCCGCTCACCGGGCCGACGCCGGACTGTCCAGATCGGACGGCGCGGAATGCCGACGTCGTTGCCCCGCGTACCGGGAGAGCCGGCTGTCGATGTGCCTCACCATGACGCCGAGAATACGGTCACCCGGTGGCGGGCGACGGCGACCTGCCACCGCCGCCCGCTTCGGCGATGACCCCGGTCAGGCCCGCGCCGCCCGCACGGCGTCGCGCAGTGGAGTGCTCGGTCGGCCGATCAGCCGGCTCAGGTCGTCGCTGTCGGTCGCCAGCTCGCCGTCGGCGATGGACTGGTCGAGCGCGGCGACGAAACCGGCGGTGCCCGCGTCCAGGCCGACGTTCTCCAGGGCCGAGGCCAGCTCGGCGGCGGACATGTCCTGGTGAACGACACTGGTGCCGGTCACCTCGGTGACGGCCTCGGCAAGCTCGTCGAAGGTGAACGCCGTACCGCCCAGTTCGTAGACGGCGTTGCCGTCCTCATCCCGGGTCAGCGCGGCCACGGCCGCCCCCGCGTAGTCGGCCCGGGGCGCGGCGGAGATCTTGCTGCCGCCGGTGGCGCCGAGGATCGTGCCGGACCCCAGGTACTGCGGTAGCTGGTCGGTGTAGTTCTCGGTGTACCAACCGTTGCGCAGCACGGTGTAGGCCAGGCCGGACGCGGCGAGCACCTCCTCGGTGGCCTTGTGCTCGGGGGCGAGCGGGTTCGCGGTGGTGTCGGCCTTCAGGATGCTCGTGTACACGAGACGCTCGACGCCGGCGAGCTTGGCGGCGTCGATGACCGCGGTGTGCTGCGCGACGCGCTGACCGGGAGTGTCGCCGGAGATGAGCAGCAGGCGGCGTACGCCGGCCACGGCTCCGGGCAGCGTCGACGGGTCGTCGTAGTTGGCCTTGCGGATCTCGACGCCGCGCGTGGCCAGGTCGGCGGCCTTCTCCGGGCTGCGGACGATGGCGGCGATGTCGCTGGCGGGCACCCCGTTGTCGAGCAGTTGCCCGATCACGAGGCGGCCCAGCCGGCCGGTGGCGCCGGTGACGGCATAGGTGGGCATGGGAACCTCCGGAGGTAGTGACAGATTAGCAGGCACTTACGAATCTACAGCACTAACCAACGGGCAGCGTGGGTTAGGCTGGTGAGGTGAGCGACATGCCGGCCCAGGACCCGGCGGGGCCTACCCAGGAATTCGTCAGCGATGTCTTCGCCCGGGGTTGCACCTCCCGCGCGGCCTTCGAGGACGTCACCTCCAAGTGGGCCTCGCTGGCCCTGTTGGCGCTCGGAGAGGGCCGCTACCGCTTCAACGCGCTGCGTCGGCGCATCGACGGGGTCAGCGAGCGGATGCTCTCCCAGACCCTGCAGACCCTCGAACGCGACGGGATGCTCACCCGCGAGGTGCTCACCGCGATCCCACCGCGCGTCGAATACTCGCTGACCCCCCTCGGCACCCGGGTCGCCGAGCAACTGCGTGGCCTCGCCGATCTGCTGGAGGCATCGGTGCCCGAGGTGCAGACCGCCCGCGACAGCCACGAGCGCGACCGGGGCTAGGCTGCCTCGCGTCGCGTCACGACCGTCCGTGGGCTCTGGCGGATGCGCTGGGTCGCCACGACGCATCCCAGCACCGCCAGCGCCGCCACGATCGAGGCGGGGGAGACCACCTCGCCGAGCAGCAGCGCCGACCATCCCAGGGTCAGCACCGGCTGGGCGAGTTGGACCTGGCCCACCTGCGCTACACCGCCCCGGGCCAGGCCCGCGTACCAGGCGAAGAAGCCCAGGAACATCGAGACCCCGGTGAGATAGCCGAACGCCGACCAGCCGAGAGCGTCGGCCCGCGGCGGACTGACGGCGGCGGCAACGGCCGTGACCGGAACGGTGATGGGCAGCGAGAGCAGCAACGCCCAGCAGATCGTCCGGGCGCCGCCCAACTCGCGGGCGAGCGCGCCGCCCTCGGCGTAGCCAAGGCCGCAGAGCACGACCGCCGCGAGCAGGAACAGGTCGGGCAGGGTGAGGGCACCGCGTACCGCGCCACTGGCGCCGAGAAAGGCGAGAACCGCCAGCAGCCCGCCGGCGCTCACGATCCAGAACAGCGGCGGTGGGCGTTCGCCGGCCCGCAGCACCGCGAACACGGCCGTCATCGCGGGCAGCGCGGCGATGACGACCGCGCTGTGCGCGGAGGTCTGGGTGAGAAGCGCCATCGAGGTGAACAGGGGAAAGCCGACGACGACTCCGAGAGCGACGATCGGCAGCCGTCGCCACTGACCGTGGGTGGGCCGCGGTGCGCCGGTGAGACGCAGGTACGCCCATGCCAGCAGCCCCGCGCCGACGGCCCGGCCGAAAGCGACGAACCACGGGTCGAGTTGCTGCACGGCCATGCGGGTGACCGGAAGTGACAGGCTGAAGCCGAGCACGCCCAGGGCGCCGAGACCGAGCCCGGAGAGCCGGTCCGCTGTTACCGTGTTTTCCGCAGTAGCGCTACTGTTGTCCCTCATGGAAAACGGTAACGCAGCCCAGCGCGTTATCCAAGATCTGCGGACCCTCGCGGCCGTCGCAGGCCCCGGTGCCCGGCTGCCCTCGGTACGAGAGCTGACCGCCCGACATCAGGCCTCGCCGGTCACCGTCGCCGAGGCCATCCGACAGTTGGCGGCCGAAGGGCTGATCGAGGCGCGACCCGGCCGAGGCACCTTTGTGGCCACTGCACCGGACGAGCCGGGCGTACCCGACCTGTCCTGGCAGACCGTCGCGCTCGGGCCCCGCCGGTTCGGTCAGGATGAGATGCAGGCGCTGTTGGCGCTGACGCCCGCCGGAACGATTCCGCTGTCCGGTGGCTACCTCGACGCGGACCTACAGCCTGCCGCTGCGCTCGGAGCCGCCCTCACCCGAGCCGCCCGCCAGCCCGCGAGCTGGCAGCGGGGGCCGGTCGAGGGCCGCGCGGACCTGCGCGCGTGGTTCGCCCGCGAGGCCGGGGCGGGGCTGCATGCCGAGGACATGGTGATCTGCCCCGGCGGGCAGGCCGCCCTGTCGTCCGCGTTGCGGGCCCTCACCGCGCCCGGTGATGCCCTGCTCGTCGAGTCGCCGACCTACCTGGGTGCGTTGGCCGCCGCCCGCGCGGCCGGGCTGCGGGTGGTGCCCGTGCCCGCTGACGCCGACGGGGTACGACCCGACCAACTCGCCGCCGCGTTCGCCCGCACCGACGCCCGGCTCTTCTACTGCCAGCCCCTGTACGCCAACCCCCACGGCGCGACGTTGGCGGAGCATCGCCGGGCGCAGGTCGCCGCTGTCGTCCGCGAGGCCGGGGCGTTCCTGATCGAGGACGACTACGCCCGTGACCTCACCATCGACGATCCGGCTCCGCCACCACTGGCCAGCGACGATCCCGACGGTCACGTCATCTACCTTCGTTCACTGACCAAGTCGACCGCCCCCGGGCTGCGCGTCGCCGCCATCGGAGCCCGCGGCGCGGCCGGAGCGCGACTGCGCGCCGCCCGGCTGCTCGACGACTTCTTCGTCGCCGGACCACTGCAACAGGCGGCGATCGACTTCGTCACCTCTCCGTCGTGGTCGCGGCATCACCGGGCACTGCGCACAGCCCTCCGGATACGCCGTGACGCGTTGCTGACCGCGCTACGCCGGCATCTGCCCGGCATTGCCCCCCCATCGATCCCACGTGGCGGCATGCACCTCTGGGTGCGACTCGCCGCCGGCACCGACGAGGCGGCACTGGTCGCTGCCGCGGCGGCCGAGGGTGTCGCCGTCTTCCCGGGCCGGCCGTGGTACGCGGCCGACCCCCCGGCCCCGCACCTACGCCTCACCTACGCGGCAGCCGCACCCGAACTCATGGACGAGGCCGTTCGACGCCTCGCCCGCGTCCTCGGTTGACCACCGGTCGCCTGTCCGGTGCGTGGTTTCAGGCATTCAGCGTCTCGCGCGGCGGCACACCGAAGCTGGCGTGGTATCGCGCGGTGAACCTGCTGTGGCTGGCGAATCCCCACCGACTGGCGATCGCCGAGACGGTCTCCTGGCGCGGGTCGGCGCGTATCAGGTCGTGGTGCGCTCGGACGAGCCGTACTCGACGCAGGTAGGCCATCGGGGTGGTCCCGAGGTGGCGGCGGAAGGCGAGTTGAACCGCCCGGAGGGAGACGCCGGCGGCGCTGGCGATGTCGGCCGCGCTGATGTTCCGGTCGGCGTGCTCCTCCAGGAACGTGATCGCCCGTCGCAGCGTGGCGGTGGTGGCGTCGTTCCGGTCCGCGGCGGTTGGTTCGGTGAACGCGGTGTTGGGGAAGATCGCGAGCGCCGCCGCGGCGAGCATCCGGGCGGCGTTGCCGATAACCAGTGGCTGTGCCCCGGCGGCCGGGCTGTTCAACACGACGTCGCGGACGAAGCTGGTGGTGTTGCGCCACTGCCGGGCGAGATCCGCGCTGGCGGCACCGAGCTCGGTGAACTCGATCCGACCGGGCCGGCGGGCCGGCGCGGTGGTGGCCACCTGCGCCAGCACCGACAGGTCCAGTACGCAGAGCTCCACCTCACCGGGATGCCAGTGCACGCTGCATGGCTCCTGCGGCCTGGTGACGAGAAAGACGTCCCCGGGGCCGAACCGGTGGTCCGATCCGCCGCAGGAGCGGTCGACGCGTGCGGTGCGGGTGCGACCGATGACCAGCCCATCGAGGGTGCTGGCATCGATCTCGAGGTGCCCGGTCTGTCGGGTGGTCGCGATGGCGAAGGGGCCGGTGTCGACGCGGTGGTGGGTGAGCCGGTACCCGTTCCTGCTCTGGATTCGCAGTTTCGGATCGTAGGTGTCGGACAGGAATTCCTGGATGGCCGTGGGATCACGGCTGTCGAACCGATAGGTCTGCACATGCGATGACGTCATCCGCTGTCTCCGTCCGGTGGAGGTGCCGCCGGGTGCTGGAACGGTTGCCGGCGGCAGGTTCGGGACGTGCCGGGGTGCTCGGCGATGACCGGCACTTCGTTGGCCGGAGGTGCGGTGAAGAGACGCAATATCTGTAGATGGGAATTCCACCATACGACAATCGCCGACGGGCCGTACTGCGAATTACGGCGATGTGTCAGCAGCTCGACTTCGTTTTCCGGCTAGCGCGCCGAATGGTTCTGCGTCCGCTGTCCTAGCCACCCGCGTGGCCGACAGCGAAATCTTGTTCATGATTCGTCGGAGGATGACCGACCGGCTCACTGCCGGGAGGCTGACCCACGGAGGGGGAAGCGTTGGACGGTACCGATCCTGAGCGCGTCGTTCGGCTGGCCGTCGCCGAGGCGCTGGCCCGGGTGGCGGACGAGGACAGCCTGGGTCTGGGCGAGGGGGACGCGCTGGAGAGGCTCGGGCGTGGGCTCCGGGAGGTCCTGCGGCGCGCACTCGACGACCGGGTGCCGCTGACCACGCCGGAGTTCGTCGACCTCTGCCGGGACCTGCGTCTGCACCGTGACGCCTTCGACCTGCTCGGGCACTACCTGATGACCGCGTTGCTGGCCCAGCACGTCGGACCGGACGCCCTGATCCGCGTCGGCGTGCTCTTCGGCACTGTCGGGCGTTACCTGCCCGGCGCCCGTCCGGTGGCCCACCGCAACGAAGGTCCCGCCGCACGGCGACGCGACGTGCGCTCGGACAACAGCGTCGTCGGTCGGTACCGGCGCGCCAAGCTGCCGGAGCACCTCCCCAACCCGCCGAGCTGGACCTGCACCGGATGCGGCCGCGAGTGGCCCTGCGCCACCAAGCAGAGTCAACTGCTCGCCGAGTTCGGTGGAGCGCGCGCCTCCCTCGCGGTCTATCTGGGCTCCTGCCTCGTCGCCGCCGCCGAGGACCTGCCCACGATGCCGTTGCCCCGGGTCCGGCTCCGCTTCCTGGGCTGGCTGCCGCGCGCCCGGATCTGACCGGGCCGTCGGCGGGGGACCGGTCGGTGAACGCCCTGGCCCGGCCCCGCCGGGGCCGGGCCGGACGGGACACCGCGCGATCACGGGGTGACCCGCTGCTGACCGGCCCGGCGCTTCGGCCAGGTCGGGGCAGGGTGTTCATCGCGCGCACCCGCTGCGTACGGCGGCTGTTCACCGCCTTCTCCGAGGCTCCTTGATCGAAAGAGCATTCGCTTGATCGAGGAGAGGCTCTCAGGTGAGAGACAAGCATCCCGAAGAGACCGAGCACGCGCAGCTGTCCCGGCGCAAGCTGGTCAAGTACGCGGGCGTCGGCGCGACGCTGGCCGCGGCCAGCCCACTGGTCGGCGCCGGCGCGGCCTGGGCCGCTGAGGACCGCCGACCGGGTGACGACGACAAGACCGACCGGGGTAATTCCAAGAACCGGGCGTGGCGTGCGGGCGACCACCACATCCACTCCGAGTACAGCGGCGAGTTCGACACCACGAAGTCCCCGATCGTCTTCCACAAGGGCGCGGACGCGGTCTACCCGATCGTCACCAACGCCATCATGGCGAAGAACTTCGGCCTGACCTGGGCGATGTGCACCGACCACGGTGGACCGACCCACTCGAAGGTGAACATCGAGCAGGCGTACCCCGACCTGCTGCGGTCCCGCAAGCTGGTCCCCGAGGTGCTCCAGTTCTGGGGAATGGAGTTCGACGCGCCCTCGCTGGACCACCACACGCTGATGATCCCGCGCCATGAGGACGAGGCGAAGCAGCTCTTCGAGCTGGAGAGCCGATTCGCCAAGTACGACGCGTTCCCCACCGACCCGGCCCGCGACACCGAGGCCAAGATGGTGGAGTTCCTCAAGGTGGCCCGGGGCATGCCGCACAAGCCGCTGGTGATCGCCCACCACGCGTCCCGTTCGGCGCCCGGTCTCGGCGTCTACGGTCAGGACACCCCGCGCGAGTTCCGCAACGGCAACAACGCCGCGCCGGACGTCTACATCGGCTTCGAGGGCGCGCCCGGTCACCAGGCCGGCCCGCTCAACGGCGGCAAGCGGGGCGGCTACGGCAACCACCCCACCTACGGCGGCTTCGACCAGATGACCGCCCGGGTCGGCGGCCTGTGGGACTCACTGCTCGGCGAGGGCCGGCGCTGGTGGATCACCGCGACCTCGGACTCGCACGTGCACTGGACCCGGGGCGGCTCCGACTTCTGGCCCGGCGAGTACAGCAAGACGTACGTGCACGCCCGCCAGGACTACGGCGACATCATGGACGGCCTGCGCAACGGCCGGATCTGGGTCACCACCGGTGACCTGATCCGCAGCCTCGACGTCACCGCCACGTCCCAGGGCAGGACCGCCGAGGTCGGCGAGACGATCACGGTGAGCCGTCGTAGCCGTACCGATGTCGAGATCGAGATCACCTTCCGCCCGCTGGGTGGGGTGAACGCGAACGGCGACCGACCCGAGGTCCGCCGGGTCGACCTGATCGTCGGCCAGATCACCGGCCCGAGCGCCAGCCTGGACGCCGACACCAATCCCACCACCACCGTGGCGGCCCGGTTCGGCCCGCGGGACTGGCGTCGGCGGGGCGACAGCTACGTCATCCGGCACACCCTGCGCAATGTCGAGGCGGACACCTACGCACGGGTGCGCGGCACCAGCACCGACGAGGCCGAGCCGCTCGCCGACGGGCTGGAGAGCCCGTGGGACGACCTGTGGTTCTACTCGAACCCGGTCTTCGTGCACGTGCGCTGACCGATGCGGTAGCGACATCGCGGGCCTGTCCGGCACCGCTCGACGGACGACGTCCGGTGGTGCGGGGCAGGCCCGTTGCGCTGCGGTCGCAGGTCAGTCGGGCCTGCTGCGGCCGGCTCGGGGAGTGGCGGTTCGCCCACCCCGCGCCGCCGCGGCACCGCTGCGACGTGTAGCGGGCGCGGCAGGCTCCGGGTCGGCCTGCACCTGTGTCACCACCTCGCAGAGGTCACGCAGCGGGTCCGCCGCCTGGGCCGAGCAGGCGACCTTCTGGAGCAGTGACCGCAGCGTCGCCGACTCGGCCGGGGTGAGCGCCCCCAGCAGATGCGACTCGACCTGCCGCAGTGCGACCCGCCGCTTTTCCCAGGCGGCACGGCCGGCGTCGGTGACCTCGATGAGCCGGTTGCGCCGGTCGGCCGGGTCCGCGCGCCGGGCGACGAACCCGGGCCGCTCCAGGTCGTCGATCAGGTACGTGAGGACGGTGCGGTCGATGCCGATCTCCTCGGCGATCGCGCCCTGGTTTCGGGCCGGCCCGTTGCTGGCCGCGGTGAGTAGTTGGTAGCCGCGCGGGCCACCGGGAAAGTCGGTGAGCGCGTGCTCGGCCGCCCGGACGTAGCCGCGGAAGACGATGCCGAGCATCCAGCCCAGGTCGTCGTCGAGCGGATCGGGCCGGTCCGGCCGGTGAGAGGCACCCGTCATCCCCCGACAATACCGCAGCGAGGCAGACCTTGTTGGCAGAAGATGTTCTGTCTGGCATAAGGTTATGGTCACGGCGCATCGACCGAGGCGTCGGGGAAATGGGGAGGCTCGCAGATGAGCGACTACGGCCACGACCTGGTCTTCGGCTCCTTCGTCACGCCCAGCGCTGACAATCCGGACCGTACGGTCGGTGTCGCCGTCCTGGCCGAGCAGGTCGGGTTGGACCTGGTCACCTTTCAGGATCACCCGTACCAGCCGGCGTTCCTCGACACCTGGACGCTGCTGAGCTTCGTGGCGGCCCGCACCAGCCGGGTGCACCTGGCGGCGAACGTGACGAACCTGCCGCTGCGCCCGCCGGCGGTGCTCGCCCGCAGTGTGGCCAGCCTGGATCTGCTCAGCGGTGGCCGGGTCGGCCTCGGCCTCGGGGCAGGGGCGTTCTGGGACGCCATCGAGGCGATGGGCGGTCGGCGGCTGACCCCCGGCCAGGGCGTACGGGCGCTGGAGGAGGCCATCGAGGTCGTCCGTCAGCTCTGGGACGTCGAGACGCGCGGCGGAGTGCGGGTCGACGGCGAGTTCTACCAGGTGGTGGGTGCCAAGCGCGGTCCGGCTCCGGCCCACGCGGTGCCGATCTGGCTGGGCGCGTACAAGCCCCGGATGCTCCAGCTCACCGGTCGTCGGGCCGACGGTTGGCTGCCCTCGCTGGGCTACCTCCAGCCCGGTGATCTGACCAGGGGCAACGCGATCATCGACGACGCCGCGCAGCAGGCTGGCCGGTCCCCGCAGGACGTGCGTCGGTTGCTCAACATCGCCGGGGAGTTCTCGGGCGTCGGGCGCGGCCCGCTGAACGGACCCGCCGAGCAGTGGGCCGAGGAGCTGGCTGAGCTGGCGCTGGAGGAGGGCGTCGGCACCTTCATCCTGGGCAGCGACGACCCCGACGACCTGCGCCGCTTCGCCGGCGAGGTGGCGCCCGCCGTCCGCGAGCTCGTCGCCGCCGAACGTGACCGGGGCGCGGCTCCGGCACGTACGCCGGAACCGGAGCCGGAGCCGGTCGCTGCGCCGCCGGTCCGGGCGAGCCGCGCCACCGCGACCGGTGGTGCGTTCGCCGTGGTGCCGACCCCCGACGACGGCGTACGGCGAAGCGAGCGGCAGGTGTGGGACGAGGCGGCCCGGCCGACCGGGCCCGCGCCCGACCCGGAGCGCACCTACACCCCGCAGGAGCAGGCCACCGGCGCGCACCTCGTGCAGGTCCACGACGGGCTGCGCGCCGAGCTGACCCAAATTCACGACCTGATCGAGCAGGTGGCGGCCGGCGAGATCGACGCCGGTGCGGCCCGGTCCCACATCAACACGATGACCATGCGGCAGAACCGGTGGACCCTCGGCGTCTACTGCGAGTCCTACTGCCGCATCGTCACCACCCACCACACGATCGAGGACCAGTCGCTCTTTCCCAGGTTGCGGGCTCGTGACCCGCGACTCGCCTCGGTGGTCGACCGGCTGGAGCAGGAGCATCACGTCATCCACGACGTGCTGGAGGGTGTCGATCGGGCCCTGGTCGCGTACGTCGGTTCTCCGGACGGGCTCGCCGAGCTGCGGGCCGCGGTGGACCTGCTGACCGACGCCCTCCTGTCGCACCTCAGCTACGAGGAGCGGGAACTGGTTGAGCCGTTGGCGCGTCTGGGCATCGCCTGATCAGCGCGCCGCTGCGGCGGCTCGGGGTTGCCCCGATCTAATCTGAGAGACTACTCTCGAAACATGTCTCTCAAGAATCCGTACGGGGATTTCGAGATCACCGAGCCGCAGGCGCTACGGGCGCTGGCCCACCCGGTGCGGCTGGCCATCCTCGAACACCTTCAGCGGCACGGCCCGGCGACGGCGACCGGGCTCTCGCCGCACGTCGGCGCCACACCGTCGGTGGTCAGCTGGCACCTGCGGCACCTCGCGACCTTCGGACTGGTCAACGACTGGGACGGCGCCACCAGCAGGCGGGAACGCTGGTGGCAGGCCGTCGCCCGGGGCTTCCGCTTCACCGCGCCCGACAGCGCCGAAGGGCAGTCCGCCAGCCAGCAGTTGCGCGGCGAGATGTTCGCCCGCAACGCCGACGCGCCCCAGCAGTGGCTGCTGCGAGAGGAGCCCCGGCTGGACCCCGAGTGGCGCGCGCTGGCCGGCATGGCCGACACCCGGTTCGTGGCCACGGCCGATGAGCTCCGCCAGCTGGAGGAGTCGATCGAAGAGCTGATCGCCCCGTACGTGCGGCGCAAGGAGGAGTCGGCCCCGGACGGCGCGCGGATTGTCCGGATGCTGCGCTACCTCCTGCCCGAGCCCGGCGACGACGACGCGGCCACGTCATGACCGCCACCGGCACCGGCTCCGTCAGCGCCACCGGAGCCGTGCCCCCGCCGGCCCTGCACCGCGACCGACGGTTCCGCACCTTCTGGATCAGCGAAACGATCTCCCAGTTCGGTGACCGGATCAGCGAACTGGCTCTGCCGCTGATCGCCGTCACCCTGCTCACCGCGACGCCCATTCAGGTGAGCGTCCTCACCGCGCTGATCTGGCTGCCCAACCTCCTGGGCCTCTTCCTCGGTGCGTGGGTCGACCAGCGCACCCACAAGCGGCGACTCCTGATCATCGCGGACCTGGTCCGCGCCGCGGTGCTGCTCAGCCTGCCGGTGGCCTACCTGTTCGACGCGATCACCCTCACCCAGCTCTACCTGGTGGCACTGCTCACCGGCCTCGGAGCGGTCCTGTTCGCCATGGCGCGTCAGGCGTTCTTCGTCGCGCTGGTGCCGCGATCGGCGTACGTGGACGCGAACAGCAAGCTGAGCATGAGCCGGTCGCTGTCGTTCATCGCCGGCCCGGCCGTCGGCGGCGGGCTCGTCCAGGCCCTCAGCGCGCCGGTCGCGATCCTCGTCGACGCGGTGTCGTTCCTCGGCTCCGCGCTGCTGCTCCGCCGCATCCCGGTGACCGAGACGCCGCCACCGCCGCGTCGAACGTCCACGCTGGGCCTGGTCCGCGAAGGGCTCACGCTGGTGCTGCGGCACCCGGTGCTGCGGGCCGCCCTCGGCTGCACCAGCACTGTCAACTTCTTCACCTTCATCGCCGGCGCGCTGCTGGTCCTCTACGCCAGCCGCGAACTCAACCTGTCGGCCGGCGCGATCGGGATCGCCCTCGGGTTCGGAGCGCTCGGCGGCTTCGCGGGAGCGGCGCTCGCACCACGGGTCTCCCGCGCCATCGGCCTGGGCCGTACCGCCATGATCGGGGCGGTGCTCTTCCCCGCGCCGCTGGCGCTGACCGCGCTGGTCTCCGGACCTACCTGGACGAAGGTGGCCATGCTGGCGGCCATCGAGCTCGTCTCCAGCATCGGCGTGATGCTCATGGACGTGAACCTCAACGCCCTGCTCACCGCCGTGACACCCGACGACGCGCGGGGACGCCGGGCCGGCGCCTACAGCGCCGTCAACTACGGCATCCGACCGCTCGGTGCGCTGGTCGGCGGCACCTTGGGCACCACCATCGGGCTGCGGCCCACCCTGGCCATCGCCGGCCTCGGCGGCGTGCTCGCCGTGCTGTGGTTGTTCGCGTCACCGGTGCGCCACATCCACACCCTCGACGAAACGGCGACCTGACCGACGAGGCGGCGCGGTGTCCTGGGCCGCGGCCCAGG
>NZ_JBEZEH010000076.1:0-28642 GCF_040648775.1 Micromonospora sp. NPDC049089 | reverse complement strand
GTGGTGGCCGTTTCAGCCGCCTTCGCTCCTTACGTCCACCACCACAACTCCATGATCGACGCGGCGGCGGGTGCCCTGGGGCTGACTGGACGCGGAAGATCGTGCTCGATCATTGACGTAGTGGCCTCGATCTCGACGGAGGCCACTGGATCCTGGATCGAGCACGATCTTGTTGCTGGCCTTCGGTGGGCTCGGGGTGGTGGCTCGGCGGGTGGTGCGTTCGATGACCGGGCGCGGATGGCAGACTGGTGGGGTGAGTGAAACCGAACTGGTCCGCCTGAAGCCCCGCCGCATCCGGGTGGTCTGCTGGTCTGCGGCGGCCGCTCTGGTGGTGGTGTTCGCTCTGGTCGCTACCTCGCTGAGTGGCCCGACCGGCGATGGTTACGGCAGCTTCCAGCGCGGCGACCAGATCGCCATGATCGGCCTGGGCATCTTCGGTGCGCTCGGCTTCCTGCTGTTCACCCGTCCCCGGGTGGAGGCCGACGCCCGGAGCATTCGGGTCCGCAACGTCATCAGCTCCTACGAGCTGCCCTGGGAGGTTGTCCGGGGCGTCCGCTTCGACCGGGGCGCGCCGTGGGCCAGCCTGGAGCTGCACGATGACGACCTGCTGCCGATGGTCGCGTTGCAGGCCGCCGACAAGGAGCTGGCCGTCGACGGAGTCCGCGCGCTGCGCCGGCTGCACGAGGCCCACCAGGTCCGCCTCGCCGAACGCGCCGTCGGCCGCTGACCCTCGCGACACCGCCCACGCCGGTTGGCGGCCTAACCGCCACTGCCGGTTCGCGGCCCACCGCCCCCGCCGGTTCGCGGCTTAACCGCCACTGCCGGTTGGCGGCCTAACCGCCCACGCCGGTTGGCGGCCGACTGCCACTGCCGGTTCGCGGCTGGGACCGCCCGCCGTTGGCCTCGCGTCGCCGCCCAGCGGCCAGGCCTGCCGCGCACCCCTCGCCAAGATCTGGACAACTTCCCTGAAATTGCTGCCTCCCGGCGCCCTGACGCAGCAGTTTCAGGGAAAGTGCGCGGATCTTGAAGCGGACGCCAAGCACGCCAGGGCGGCGCCAGCCGCGCAAGGCGGGACAGGGCAGCGCCAAGGCGGTGCCGGGAGCGCGCCGGGGCGGCGCGACGGCGCGACGGCGCGACGGCGCGGCGCAATGGTCGGCCGCGCTCGTGACTCGCCGCAGGTCGTGCCCGGTTTGGGGGTCGCCGGGGCGCCGGTGTAGTGTTGTCTAGTCGACCAGGCTGTCTCCGCGTGCGAGCAGGCAGCCTTGAAAGCGGAGCGCCTGCTCCCACCCGAGTCGCCGCTACGGTGGCCGGGTCCGGTCACCGGTTCCGGGCATGTCCCGGTGCCGGATGCGCGATCCTTGTGATCGTGCTGACCGGTCGAGCGGGCCCTGGCATGCGCCGGGGCCTTCTGCTTTTCGGGTCGGTTCCCTCCCGGGAGCCGCAGGGGTCGGCGACAGAGCAGAAACGACTCGAGGAGGCCCCATCAGCGTCGAACCACGCGTGAACGAGCAGATCCGGGCACGTGAGGTCCGACTGGTCGGCCCAGAGGGTGAGCAGGTGGGCATCGTCCCGCTGGAGCGCGCTCTTCAGCTGGCCGCGGACGTCGATCTGGACCTGGTCGAGGTTGCGCCGATGGCGCGCCCGCCGGTGTGCAAGCTCATGGACTTCGGCAAGTTCAAGTACGAGAGCGCACTCAAGGCGCGCGAAGCGCGGCGTAATCAGCAGCAGACCGTCATCAAGGAAATGAAGCTTCGGCCGAAGATCGACCCGCACGACTACGAGACCAAGAAGGGTCACGTGGTGCGGTTCCTCAAGGCGGGCGACAAGGTCAAGGTGACGATCATGTTCCGCGGTCGCGAGCAGAGTCGTCCGGAGCTGGGTTACCGGCTTCTGCGTCGACTCGAATCCGAGATCACGGAACTGGGATACGTCGAGGCCGCTCCGAAGCAGGACGGCCGAAACATGATCATGGTTCTCGCTCCGCATCGGGCCGTCAAGGCCTCCGCGGTCGCCGCTACGGCGTCTCGCGGTGGACCTCGGGACCGGGCAGGGGACGAGTCCGCCGCTCCGGAAGCCGATGAGACCGCGGCGGTCAGCGAGACCGCAGCAGCCGGTGACACCGGCCTCGCCGCCGACACCAGCGGCGAGTAACAGGGGAGAGACGTTCCACATGCCGAAGATGAAGAGCCACACGGGTATGGGTAAGCGGGTCAAGGTGACCGGCAAGGGCAAGATCGTTGCCCAGCAGGCCGGCCTTCGCCACAACCTGGAGAAGAAGCCCTCCACCCAGACCCGCCGGCTGACCGGCACGGTCGTGCTGGCCAAGGCCGACGTCAAGCGCATCAAGAAGCTGCTCGGCCGCTGACGCGCGCCACCTTACGTAATTAGGAGTTGAGATGGCACGCGTCAAGCGGGCTGTAAACGCCCAGAAGAAGCGTCGTACCCTGCTGGAGTCCGCGAGTGGTTACCGCGGTCAGCGCTCCCGCCTGTACCGCAAGGCCAAGGAGCAGGTGCTGCACTCGATGCAGTACGCCTACCGGGACCGTCGCGACCGCAAGGGCGACTTCCGGCAGCTGTGGATTCAGCGGATCAACGCGGGCGCCCGGGCCAACGGGATGACCTACAACCGTCTGATCCAGGGCCTGCGTCTGGCCGGCATCGAGGTCGACCGCAAGATCCTGGCCGACATGGCTGTCAACGACGCCGCCTCTTTCGCGGCGATCGTCGAGCTGGCCCGGGCTGCGGTCACGGCCGAGGGCACCGGCGGCGCGGCGGCTCAGGCCGCCTGATCCCCACGCACCAGAGCGAGGCGTCTCCCGTGTCGGCACCGCCGTTCGGGGGGCGCCTCAATCGTGCCGGAGGAGCGCACACCATGGCTTTCACCCCGCGTACCCCAAGGGTTGTCGCCGCCCGCCGGCTGCAACGCCGCCGGGACCGCGACGCCACCGGCCGTTTCCTGGCCGAGGGCCCGCAGGCGGTCCGCGAGGCCCTCGCGCGGCCGGAGGTGGTCACCGAACTGTTCGGTACGACCACCGCGCTCGACCGGTACCCGGAGTTGGCCGCCACGGCGGCCCGCGCCGACGTGCCGGTCTCCGAGGTGACCGACGACGCCCTCGCGGCGCTGACCGAGACCGTCGCCCCACAGGGGCTGGTGGCCGTCTGCCGGCACCTGGACGTCTCACTGGAACAGGCCCTCGCGGGTGCGCCCCGGCTGGTGGCGGTGCTCGCCGAGATCCGCGACCCGGGCAACGCCGGCACGGTGCTGCGTACCGCCGACGCGGCCGGAGCGGGTGCGGTGATCTTCGCCGGGGACGCCGTCGACCCGTACAACGGCAAGTGTGTGCGGGCCTCGGCCGGCAGCCTCTTCCACGTCGACGTGGTGCGCGCCCCGGACCCGGTCGCGGTGGTCGGCGCGCTGCGCGCCGCCGGGCTGTCGATCTTCGCCACCACCGGGTACGGCGACAACGACCTGGACGACCTGACCGATTACGGTCGGCTCGTCGGGCCCACCGCCTGGCTGTTCGGTTCCGAGGCGCACGGGCTGCCCGAGGAGTTGACCACCGCCGCCGACACCACGGTGCGGGTGCCGCTGTACGGGCGCGCGGAGAGCCTCAACCTGGCTGCCGCCGCAGCGGTCTGCCTGTACGCTTCAGCCAGAGCACAGCGCTGAGGGTGAACGCCTGCGGCGCGCTGA
Organism: Micromonospora sp. NPDC049089; assembly: GCF_040648775.1. Classification (NCBI taxonomy): domain Bacteria; kingdom Bacillati; phylum Actinomycetota; class Actinomycetes; order Micromonosporales; family Micromonosporaceae; genus Micromonospora; species Micromonospora sp. NPDC049089. The sequence goes on along the minus strand of NZ_JBEZEH010000076.1, from coordinate 24,948 downwards.
CAGCAGGGGAGAGCGTCCGTCCATGAACGCGACACGGCGTTCGTTTAGCCAGCCCGCCGGTGTCGGCGGGCGGCGGGCCTGACCTGCTCCCTGCGCAACTCCTACCGGCGGGCTGCGGCGTAGCCGCGCGTCCGTAGACTCGCCTAGCCGCCCCGACGAGGGCAGGCGCCGCCGTGAGGGAGTGCCCGTACGCCATGAGCTACCGCAACGATCCGTACGACCCGAAGCAGGTCGCCCTGCTCGACCCCGCCGCCTTGGACGAGGCTGTCGCGGACGCCACGAAGGCGTTCACGGCGGCGGCCGACCCGGACGCGCTCACCGCGCTGCGCCCGGTGCACCTCGGTGACCGGTCTCCGGTCTCCCTCGCGCGCCGGGAGATCGGCGCGTTGCCGCCGGCCGCGAAGTCGGACGCGGGCAAGCGGGTGAACGAGGCCCGCCGGGCGATCGAGACCGCCTACGCCGACCGCGCCGAGGTGCTGGAGCGCGAGCAGGCCGAGCGGGTGCTGGTCGAGGAGCGGGTGGACGTCACAGTGCCCTACGACAGGCGTCCGCGTGGCGCCCGGCACCCGTTGAGCACCCTGATGGAGTCGATCAGCGATCTCTTCGTCGGGATGGGCTACGAGGTGGCCGAGGGGCCCGAGGTCGACCTGGAGTGGGTCAACTTCGACGCGTTGAACATCCCCGCCGACCATCCGGCGCGCGGGTTGATGGACACCTTCCACATCGCACCGGAGGGCTCCGGCCTGGTGCTGCGTACGCACACGTCGACGGTGCAGACCCGCACGATGCTCAGCCGCAAGCCGCCGATCTACGTGATCGTGCCGGGTCGCGTCTACCGCACGGACGAGATCGACGCCACCCACAGCCCGGTGTTCCACCAGGCCGAGGGCCTGGTGGTCGACAAGGGCATCACGATGGCCCACCTGCGGGGCACGCTGGACCACTTCGCCCGGGCGATGTTCGGCCCGGAGGCGAAGACCCGGTGGCGGCCGCACTACTTCCCGTTCACGGAGCCGTCGGCGGAGTTCGACGTGTGGTTCCCGGAGCACCGTGACGGCCCGCAGTGGGTCGAGTGGGGTGGCTGCGGCATGGTCAATCCGCGGGTGCTGCGCGCCTGCGGCGTCGACCCGGAGGTCTACTCCGGATTCGCCTTCGGCATGGGCATCGACCGGACCCTGATGGTCCGGCACGGGGTCAGCGACATCCGCCATCTCTTCGAGGGCGACGTGCGGTTCAGCCGCGCGCTCGGGACCGGGGCGTAGGCGATGCGGGTACGAGACACGGGAACGGTGGTCTGAAGTCATGCGAGTTTCTGTCAGTTGGCTGCGGGAGTACGTCGACCTCCCCGCCGACCTGCCCACCGGTGACCTGGAGCAGGCCCTGGTCGACCTCGGTATCGAGGTCGAGTCCGTGGTGGACCTTCGCGAGAGCGTCACCGGGCAGCTCGTCGTCGGCGAGGTGCGCGAGATCGAGGAGCTGACCGGCTTCAAGAAGCCGATCCGGTTCTGCCGGGTGGACGTGGGCGCCGCCAACGGCACCGGCGAGCCGCAGGAGATCGTCTGCGGGGCGCGTAACTTCGCCGTCGGTGACCGGGTGGTGGTGATCCTGCCCGGTGGTGTGCTGCCCGGCGGGTTCGCGATCGGCGCCCGTAAGACGTACGGGCACAACTCGGCCGGCATGATCTGCTCCGCCAAGGAGCTGGGCCTGGGCGACGACCACTCGGGCATCATCGTGCTGCCGCCGGACGGCGCGGCCAAGCCGGGCGACGACGCGCGGCCCGTCGTCGGCCTCGACGACGTCGTGTTCGAGCTGGAGATCACCCCGGACCGGGGGTACGCGCTGAGCCTGCGCGGCCTGGCCCGAGAGCTGTCCCACGCGTTCGACGTGCCGCTGCGTGATCCCGCCCTGGTGCCCGCCCCGGCCGGCACCGAGACGCCGGCGTACCCGGTGGAGGTCCGCGACACGGTCGGCTGTGACCGGTTCACCGCCCGCCTGGTGCGGGGCGTCGACCCGGGCGCGCCCACCCCGTCGTGGATGGCCCAGCGGCTCGTCACGGCCGGCATTCGCAGCATCTCGCTGCCGGTCGACATCACCAACTACGTGATGTTGGAGCTGGGCCAGCCGATGCACGCCTTCGACGCCGACCGGATCGCCGGGCCGCTGGTGGTCCGTCGCGCCGAGGCGGGGGAGAAGCTGACCACCCTGGACGGGGTCAGCCGGGTGCTCACCGCCGACGACATGGTGATTTGCGACGACACGGGGCCGATCTCCCTCGCGGCGGTGATGGGCGGTGAGACCAGCGAGGTCGTCACGGGGGTCACCACCACTGTGCTCTTCGAGGCGGCGCACTGGGACCCGGCGATGGTCGGGCGCACCGCCCGTCGACACAAGCTGTTCAGCGAGGCCGCGAAGCGCTGGGAGCGGGGCGTCGACCCGGCCGTGCCGCTGGTCGCGCTGGAGCGTGCCGTGCGGCTGCTCACCGAGCACGGTGGTGGCACCCCGAGCGTGGAGATCCTGGACATCGACCACGTCCGGCCGCGTACCCCGATCAGTCTTCCGGCGGACCTGCCGACCCGGCGGGTCGGTGTCGAGTACCCGCCGGCGCGGGTGGTCGCCCTGCTGGAGCAGGTGGGCTGCACTGTCGCGCAGGGCGCGGACCGGTTGACCGAGGACCCGGGCGCGGTCGGCGTGGCCAGCGGCGTCGGGACGGTGCTGAGCGTCACCCCGCCGACCTGGCGGCCCGACCTGACCGACCCGGCCGACCTGGTCGAGGAGGTGGTCCGCCTCGACGGGTACGACCGGGTGCCGTCGGTGTTGCCGACCGCGCCTGCGGGGCGCGGTCTGACCCCGCGGCAGCGTCGCCGCCGGGCCGTCGCGACGTCGCTCGCCGAGCGGGGGTACGTGGAGGTGCTCGCGCACCCGTTCGTGTCGCCGGAGCTGGCCGACCAACTCGGCCTGCCGGCTGACGACCCGCGTCGGCCCGCGGTGCGGCTGGCCAACCCACTGTCCGAGGAGGAGCCGCTGCTGCGCACCACGCTGCTCGGCCCGCTGCTCGGCATCCTCAAGCGCAACCTCGGCCGGGGTCACCGCGACCTCGCCCTCTACGAGATCGGTGCGGTCTTCCACCCGCGCGTCGGCGCCGGCAGCCCGCCGGCGATGGGCGTGGACCGTCGCCCCACCGACGAGGAGTTCGCAGCCGCCGACGCCGTGGTGCCGGCGCAACCGGTGCACGTCGCGGTGGTGCTCTCCGGTGACCTGGACCCGGCCGGCTGGTGGGGTGCGGGCCGACCGGCCGGCTGGGCGGACGCGATCGAGGCGGCCCGTGACGTGTTGGCCGCCGCCGGGATCCCCGACGAGCGTGTCGAGGTGCGTGCCGCCGAGTACGCCCCGTGGCACCCGGGTCGCTGCGCTGAGCTGCGGGTCGACGGCTCGGTCGTCGGACACGCCGGGGAGTTGCACCCGGTGGTGGTAGCGGCGTTGGAGCTGCCTCGCCGTACCAGCGCGATGGAGCTGAACCTCGACGCGCTGCCGCCGACCCCGGTGACGCCGGCGCCGACGGTTTCCGGCTTCCCGCCGGCGTTGATCGACGTGGCTCTGGTGGTGGACGAGTCGGTGCCGGCGGAGCAGGTGCGCCGGGCGCTGGAGGCGGGCGCCGGTGAGCTGCTGGAGGACGTGCGGCTGTTCGACGTGTACTCCGGCGCGCAGCTCGGCGCCGGCCGCCGGTCGCTGGCGTACAAGCTGACCTTCCGGGCACCGGACCGGACGCTCACCGTCGAGGAGGCGGTCGCGGCACGGGACGCGGCGGTCGCCGTCGCGGCGGAGCGCCTCGGCGCCACCCTTCGCGGCGCCTGACGCGATTCACGACGGCCCCGGTACCCGGCAGCGGGTAGCGGGGCCGTCGTTGTGTCGCCGCCAGCTCGGCCGTGTCGGGCTTCCGACAGGCCGCGCCAGCCTTCGCCGCCGGCGATGGCGTCCCCTGGCAGGTCGCGGTGGCTGGGCACCAGGCATCCGTCGCCAATGGCATGTGTCGACATCGATACGAGACGGCGTTCGGGTGGCCGGCCGAGGGCTCCGCGTCGACGTTGCCGACCGTCTCACGAGCCTTTCCGAGGTCGACACGAATCGGTAGCCTTGCCTGGCGAAGGGGTGAGCGCCGACGCCTGTCGCAGGCCTTCAGGTCAAGGAGCAGCGCATGATCGAGGCAATTGTCGCCGGGGCGCTCGTCAAGATTGCCGAGGGGTCCGGGGCGGCTCTCGTCGACATGATCCGGCGGCGATTCGTCCGCGGGGACGAGCCGGCGGGGATGCTCGAATCCCTGGACCGAGTCACGCGGGGCGACGCCTCGGCAGACGACGTGGCTCAGCTCCGTGCGCTTCTGGCCCGTCTCGCGGCCGAGGATCCGCAGTTCCTGCGGGAGCTTCGGCAGGGGGCGACGCCGGCTGGCAGCACGAACGTGGTGGCCTCCAGCAACGTGGGCAAGCTGGTGCAGGCCCAGCGCGTCGGCGACATCACGATGTAGCCGGAAGGTGACCGACATGGAGCCCGCCTCCGGAAGCTCGTCGCACAACGTGGCCGAGGGCCTGTTGGCGCACCAGGTCCTCCAGGTGGGCACCTCCGGCGCGATCTACGTCGAGCAGCCGCGCACTGCCGCGCGCGTGCCCGAGCCACCGCACATGCTCCCGGGTGGAATCGGTCGGATCGTCGGCAGGCACCACCTGCTGCACGAGATGGACGAGGCGACGACAACGCCGGGCTCGCGCTGCTGCATGCTCTGGGGGTTGGCCGGCTCGGGAAAGACCACCCTCGCGGTCGCCTGGGCCAACTCGCGCATCGCCGAATATCCCGACGGGCAGTTCTTCGTCGACATGCGCGCGTACTCCGGCACACCGCGCATCGAAGCCCGGGACGCCCTGCGTAGCTTCCTGGCCACGCTGGGGATCAACCGGTCCGACCTTCCTGACGACGAGGCGGAGTGGGGCGGCGTCTTCCGCGCCGTCACCGCAGGCCGGAGGTGCCTCGTCATCGTGGACAACGTCGGTTCCTACGAGCAGGTTCGGGACCTGGTGCCCGGCTTCGGGTCGGTGTTGGTGGTGACCAGCCGCCGGGCGATCCCCGAGATGAGCGTTCGTCACGACGCCCGGGTCATCAAACTTCCGTTGCTGACCCTCGACGAGGGGGTGGAGCTCATCGCCGAACGTGTGGGGTTCGTCCGCGTCGAACGGGAGCAGGCCGCGGCCCGGCGCATCGTGCAGCTTCTGGAGGGGCACCCGTTGGCGCTGGCGATCGTCTCGGCGAAGCTCGCCATCCAGACCACGTGGACGATCGACGACGCGGCGAGGGGCATCGAGGAGGAGCAGAGCCCACTTCGCTTCCTCGACGACGCCGGTCTGGGTATCGAGGTCGGACGCGTCATCTCCTGGTCACTGGACGACCTCGACGCGGCGACGGCGAAGGTCCTCTACGTCGCGTCCATGCTGCCCAGCAACGAATGCTCGGTCGCGGTGCTGTGCCTCGTCCTCGGCCAGCCCAGGCGGGTGTGTGACCGCACTCTTCAAGCGCTGTGCCTGGCATCCCTCATCGACGAGATCAGCCCTGGCCGTTACCGCTTCCACGACCTGATGAAGGCCTATCTCGCGGAGACGCTCGGGCAGGTGCTGGAACCCGCCGAGCGGGAGCTGACCGCGCGCCGCATCCGCACCGTGTACCTGGCGTTGAGCTACGCCGCCGATCGCGCCATCGATCCGCACCGGGACTCCCTGCCGGTGGACCAGGAGCTGCTGGCGGTCGTCGGATCGGTCAGTCTCACGGTGGCGCAGGCCCTCTCCTGGTTCGAGTCGATCACCGCGTCCATGACCTACCTCATCGAGGAGGCCCGGGCCGACGACGACTTCGCCTTCATCACCCGGTTCGCGCGGGCGGTCAACACGTTCCTCTACTGGCGACAGGACGTCACGCGAACGCTGTCCGTCCAGCGGGAGGCTGTCGCTGCGGCGGCCGCCGGTGACCCGGCGATGGAGGCGCTGTCCCGACGCGCACTGGGACGGGCCCTCGCGGACATCGGCCAGCTTGAGCCGGCGAAGGAGCAGTTGCGCGCCTCCATCGCGCTGGACGCGGCGTCCGGCGACGATTCGGGTCGGGCGTCGTCACATCACGCCATGGCCGAGCTCTGCCTCCGGTCGGGTGACCACCGGGAGGCGCTCCGCTGGGGGTTGCGCGCGGCCCGGGAATCGAGAAGCGGCAACAACGTCGTCCGCGAGGCCCGGGGTCTGTACGACGCGGCGCGAGCCCTGAACGAAACGGGCCACCATTCGTGGGCCCGGGGGCTCGGCCTGCGCAGCCTCGCCATGTGCGAGGAGCGCGGCAACGACTACGGCAGGGCTCTGGCCCTGCGTCTGCTCGGCGCGACCGGCCTGCGGTCGGGCGAGGTGGAGGAGGGCTGCACCTGGCTGGAGCGGGCCTGGCGGGTGGAGGAGTCCCTCGGCAACTTCCGTTCCGTCCGGACGATCCTGGGTCAGCTCGAGCAGGCGTACGGTCAGTGCGGGAACGTGAGCGCCGTGGAAGAGGTCCAACGGGCACTGGCCCGCCTGGAGCACTACCCGGATCTCACCCAGTCGACGTTGGTGGTCGGGAGTCCGGCGACATGAGTCCTCGGTACGCGCCGCTCGTCCCGGCTGACGAGCTGGCCAGCCCCGCGTCCTATCGGCAACTGCGACGGGAGCGGGAAGCCACGAGGTTCCGCCGCGAGATCGAAGCGATGGTCGACAGAGCCTGCCGGGCGGGGGCGGACGGCCCGCTCCTGCGGAACACCTTCACGTCGCTGAGCGGGAACCTCGCGGCCGAGGGTGCCCTCAGCTTCGCCGGGCTCGTCCCACCCGAGCGTTTCGACAGCGCGCGGCGGGTGTACGACTCGGCGATCGACACCAGGGGCAGCCGTGGCTCGCTGCACAACTACCTGAACGTCGCCGACGCGGGCTCCCTGGTCGAGCACCCGGACTTCCGGGAGGCGTTCTCCCATCCGCTGCTGGTCGCTCTCGTCGCGCACGCCCTCGGCGGGCCCGTGAAGATCATCGACTTGCGCGCCAAGGACACGCAGCCCCTCGACGTCGTGGCGCGGGACAACACCCTGCACGTCGACAACAGCCCCTTCATGGACGAGTTCAAGGTGATCGTCACCTGGACGATGGGCACCGGTCGAGGGCCCTCGGGGCAGGGGCTCACCTACCTGCCCCGCACGAATCGGCTCCTGCGCCAGTGCTACGTGGACGACGACGGCACCGTGTGGAGCGACGAGGACAGCTGCATCTTCCCCTCGCAGGCCCGGGTGGACGAGGCGCTCGCCGCCCAGTCCCGTTTCTTCGACGACGGCCTCCCGCGAGTCGTCCACCTTGAGGACATCCCGGCACCGTGTCACACGATCTTCGCCGCGAGTCGGCTGGTCCATCACCGGTACCGTACGTCCGCCGGCGGGCCACGCAGCGCGATCATGGCGGCGTTCCACCGGACCGACGAGGGCACCGGCTTCCTCGGTGCCAATGACCTTCCGGGGTCGGCTCTCGACCGGTTCCTGTTGGCGACCGGGGACGGGCGTTCCTTCCTGGAGCTTCTCGCCGACGAGATGCCACGGGTCGTCGCGGCGCTCGCGGCCGCCGCGTCCCGGCCCGGTTTCGTCGTCGACCCGGACCGGCATCTCCTGCGCGACGAGGGTTTCCGCGCCTGGTACGAGCGGCAGAGCGCGGGCGTCTCCCTCGACCGACTGCGCCGCGCCACGCTGGCCTCGGCCGTCGACGACGACACGCCCATCGCGCAGCGCCTCGTCCTGCGCATGCAGTACGACCTGCAGGGCGCCCTCAACATGCCGCTCTACACCGACCTGCGGGAGGAGGTGCGCAAGCGGGCGCGGATCGTGATCCGGGAGATGACGCCGGAGCACATCCAGGACATCGTCACGCGGCACGACCTCGGTGCGGTCCTGCTCGCGGAGTCCGCGGCGCCACGCCGGCCGGTCAGCGAACTCGCCGATGAGCTGCACGACGCGCTGGTAGCTCTGCGGCAGCTCCTGTCGACGGCGGTCGCGTCCCGGCCCGCCGGCCCGGTCTGGGGTTCGACCGACGGGAACGCGGCCGCGCTGTCCCTGCGACGTTTCATCGTCGATCTGTGCGTCGCGGCCGCTGACATCGCCGACGACGCGTCCCTGGCCACCGGGTGTGTGTTCGGTGCCCTCGGCTCGGTGCTGGCCGACGACCTTTTCGACCTGGGCGCCCCGGGTCGCGAAATCACCGGCGAGTTGTTCGGGATGTACATCCGGTTGGCGGCTCCCTCGCTGGGCGAACGATGCCCGGCGCATCCGGAGAAGGAGAAGCTGGACACCTATCTCGAATCCGTGAACGAGGAGAGGCAGACCGCCAAGCTGGCATCCGAGGTCTGGTTTCAGGCCGCTTCAGCCGAGGTGACCGCGCGCAACGACGATTTCGTTCGCATGCTGCTGCGGGGTGTGTTGCCGCCGGGGCGACCCTCGCCGGAGTCCGGCGACCTCGGCGCGCTGCTGGCGGATCCCGCCGCGCTCAGCGCGTACTACTGGGAGCGGGTCGTGGCCGGGAAGTCGGTGGCGGTGCGCTTCGGCGCTGCCGATCTCGACACCCTCGACGGTTACTTCGGGCTGACGGCCGGCCGGAGCCTGCCGGACGCTGTCGCTCGGCTACGCGAGGAGACCACCCCGGGCTCGCCGGCCGCGCACCTGCTCCGCGGCATCGAGCGGCTCGCGTCACGACGGGGCCAGTCTCACGCCGAGGCGTGCCGGGATGTCATGACCCGCTTGTCGACGCACTGGCCGGACCTTGCCCGACGGTGTCGGGGCGGCCCGGACGCCGTACCGCTGCCGGCCGAGCGCATCCTCTCGACGCTTGACGACGCGATCGGCCTCGCGGGCGAGGAGGGCCGGCGCTCGCGCCGGCCGTGGCCGGGCGGTCCCGCGCAGGGGGCGGGGTCGGCCGAGGTGTTGTTGACGACCGCCGAGGCGCGGGAGTTGGCCCGCGTGTACATGCTCGCCCGGCTCTGTTTCAACGCTGAGGAGTTCCGGATCGCGCAGTTGCTGGCCGCTGATCCGCGGGTCCGGTACGCCGTCCTCGCCACCCACCTGTACCTGGTCTCCGAGGTGTCGCGGTCGGCGGCGGAACTGGTCGACGGTTGGGGCACGGCGAAGGTCCTGCTGCCCTTCACCGAGGCCTTCGTCAACGTCTCGGGCTACTCGTCGTCAGTCGTCGATCTCGCGCCGAACCCGAAACTGATCACGGTCATCAGCAACAACCTGTTGCCGGCCGTGGCCGGCGAGTTGCTGAGGCGGGACGCCACCGTCGACGAGGTGGATGCGGATATTCTGGCCGCAGGTGTCCAGGCAGCCGTGCAACGAGGGGTCTTCGACGTCACCATCGGCCTGTTCAACCAGGCCGACCGGCGGGACGTGGTGTCCCTGTCCGGCCTCAACCGGCGGGTCTGTCCGGCGGTCCGGCCGTTCGGCGCGTTCTGTCGGCGTTGGCTGCCGTACTTCTTCGACCGTCATCCCAGCGCACCCACCGGCTGCACTTTCATGCAGTGCTTCACATAAAATTGCAGTCATCGCGTCCTGCTGCTAGCCTTCGCTGCATAGTCATGCGGAGGTGAGTATGGGGATCCGAGTCGCGGTCGCCGGTGCGAGCGGGTACGCCGGGGGCGAGCTGCTGCGCCTGATCGCCGGGCACCCGGAGTTCGACCTGGTCGCCGCCACCGCGCACAGCCAGGCCGGGCACCGCGTCGACGTGGTGCACCCGCAGCTCACCGGGCTCGACCTGGTGCTCGGCGAGACCGATCCGGCGATCCTGGCCGATGCGGACCTGGTGTTCCTCGCCCTGCCGCACGGCCAGTCGGCGGCTCTCGCGGCCCAGCTCCCGGCCGAGGTGCGGATCGTCGACCTGGGTGCCGACCACCGGCTGGCCGACCCGTACGCCTGGGCGCAGTACTACGGCGGCACGCACGCCGGGCAGTGGACCTACGGCCTGCCCGAGTTGCCCGGTCAGCGGGAGCTGATCGCCGGCTCCACCCGGGTGGCGAACACCGGTTGCTACGCCGCAGCGATCACCCTGGCGCTCGCGCCGCTGATCGCCGACGGCGCGGCCAACCCCGCCGACGTGGTGGTGGTCGCCGCCTCCGGCACCTCCGGCGCGGGCCGGGCGGCCAAGGCGCACCTGTTGGCCAGCGAGGTGATGGGCGACCTGTCGCCGTACCGGGTGGGCACCCACCAGCACGTCCCGGAGATCAAGCAGGCCACCGGCGCGACCGGGCTGTCGTTCACCCCGGTTCTGGCGCCGATGCCGCGCGGCATCCTGGCCACCGTCACAGCGGTGCCGGCGCGTGGCGCCGACCCGCAGGAGGTGCTGGCCCGGGCGTACGCGGACGCGTCGTTCGTGCACGTGCTGCCTGAGGGTCGCTGGCCGCACACGGCCGCGACCCTCGGCTCCAACTCGTGTCACCTGCAGGCCACCGTCGACGTCGACTCGGGTCGTCTGATCGTGGTCAGCGCGTTGGACAACCTGGGCAAGGGCGCGGCCGGTCAGGCCGTGCAGAACGCCAACCTGATGCTCGGCCTGCCGGAGACGACGGGCCTGTCGATCTGGGGGGTCACCCCTTGAGTGTCACCGCCCCTCGGGGATTCCGGGCGGCCGGTGTGGCCGCCGGCCTCAAGGCCGGCGGCGGCGCGGACGTGGCCCTGGTGGTCAACGACGGCCCGGACGCCGGTGTCGCCGGTGTCTTCACCACCAACCGGGTCAGGGCCGCGCCGGTGCTCTGGACCCAGCAGGTCGTGCAGGGCGGTGTGGTCCGCGCCGTGGTGCTCAACTCCGGTGGCGCCAACGCCTGCACCGGTCCGGCCGGCTTCCAGGACACGCACGCCACCGCCGAGCACACCGCCGCCGTGCTGACCTCGGTCAGCCCCCGGTTGATCCTCGGCGCCGGTGATGTGGCGGTCTGCTCGACCGGCCTCATCGGCGAGCGGCTGCCGATGCCGAAGCTGCTGCCGGGCGTCCGCTCGGCGATCCGACGGCTGTCCCGCGACGGTGGCCCGGCCGCCGCCGAGGCGATCATGACCACGGACACCCGGCCGAAGACCACTGTGACCCGGGGGAGCGGCTGGACGGTCGGCGGCATGGCCAAGGGCGCGGGGATGCTCGCGCCCGGGATGGCCACCATGCTCTGCGTGTTGACCACCGACGCGGTGGCCGGGCCGGCGACGTTGGACGAGGCGTTGCGGGCGGCCACCCGGGTCAGTTTCGACCGGGTCGACTCCGACGGCTGCATGTCAACGAACGACACGGTGTTGCTGCTGGCCAGCGGCGCGAGCGGCATCGAGCCGACGCCGGCCGAGCTGGCCGCCGCCGTCACCGCGGCCTGTCACGACCTGGCCCAGCAGTTGGTGGCCGACGCCGAGGGCGCCACCAAGCAGATCACCATCGACGTGGTCGGCGCGGCGGACGAGGACGAGGCGGTCGAGGTGGGCCGTACGGTGGCCCGTAACAACCTGGTCAAGACGGCGCTGTTCGGCAACGACCCGAACTGGGGTCGGATCCTCGCCGCCGTCGGCACCACCGCCGCCGCGTTCGAGCCGGACGAGGTGGACGTGGCGGTCAACGGGGTGTGGGTGTGCCGGGGCGGCGCCGCGGCCGAGGACCGCTCGACGGTCGACCTGACCGGGCGGGACGTGACCATCCGGATCGACCTGCACGCGGGTGCGTCGGCCGCCACGATCTGGACCAACGATCTGTCCCACGCGTACGTGCACGAGAACTCGGCGTACTCCACATGAGCGCGAGGAACGCAGCGCAGCGGAGTCCCGCAGTCGCGAACGAAAGGCCGGTGCGGTGAGCCTGAGCAGCGATCTGGCTCGTGCCCAGGTCAAGGCGGAGACGTTGATCGAGGCGTTGCCCTGGTTGGCGCGCTTCACCGGCTCGACGGTCGTGGTCAAGTACGGCGGCAACGCGATGACCGAGCCGGAGTTGCAACGGGCGTTCGCGGCCGACATGGTCTTCCTGCGTTACGCCGGCCTGAAGCCGGTGGTGGTGCACGGCGGCGGTCCGCAGATCTCCGCCATGCTGGGTCGCCTCGGCATCGCCAGCGAGTTCCGGGGTGGTCTGCGGGTGACCACCGCCGAGGCGATGGACGTGGTCCGGATGGTGCTGGTCGGTCAGGTGGGCCGGGAGTTGGTGGGTCTGATCAACTCGCACGGCCCGTACGCCGTCGGCCTCTCCGGCGAGGACGCCCGGCTGTTCACCGCGGTGCGGCGTCCGGCGTACGTGGACGGGGTGCCGGTCGACGTGGGTCAGGTCGGGGACGTCGAGTCGGTCGACGTGTCCGCGGTGACCGACCTGATCGAGGCGGGTCGGATTCCGGTGATCTCCACGGTGGCGCCGGACGTGGAGGGGGTGCTGCACAACCTCAACGCGGACACCGCCGCCGCCGCGCTGGCCATCGCGTTGCAGGCCCGCAAGCTGGTCGTGCTCACCGACGTGGCCGGCCTGTACGCGGACTGGCCGGACACCAGCAGCCTGGTCTCCGAGATCGTCGCGGACGATCTGGCGAAGCTGCTGCCCAGCCTGGAGTCGGGCATGGTGCCGAAGATGGAGGCGTGCCTGCGAGCGGTGCGTGGGGGAGTGCCCGCCGCGCACGTCGTCGACGGCCGGGTGGCGCACTCCACGTTGCTTGAGGTGTTCACCTCGGAAGGGTTCGGAACGATGGTGGTGCCGGGAGACGGGACGGACGCGACATGAGCACGTTGGCGCAGCGGTGGAAGCAGTCCATGATGGACAACTACGGCACGCCGCCGATGGCGTTGGTCTCCGGTCAGGGCGCCGTCGTGGTCGACGACGCCGGCCGGGAGTACCTGGACCTGGTGGGTGGCATTGCGGTCAACGCCCTCGGTCACGCCCACCCGGCGGTGGTGGCGGCGGTGTCGAAGCAGGTCGCGACCCTTGGGCACGTCTCCAACCTCTACGTGGCCGAGCCGCCGGTGGCCCTCGCCGAACTGCTGTTGGCGCTCGCCGGCCGACCGGGCCGGGTGTTCTTCGCCAACTCGGGCGCGGAGGCTAACGAGGCGGCGTTCAAGCTCTCCCGGCGCACCGGCCGCACCCAGGTGGTGGCCACCAGGGGCGGCTTCCACGGCCGCACCATGGGCGCCCTGGCGCTGACCGGTCAACCGGCCAAGGCCGACCCGTTCCGGCCGCTGCCCGGCGAGGTGACCCACGTCGACTACGGCGATGTCGCCGCCCTTGAAGCGGCCGTCTCCGAGGCGACCGCCATGGTGATCCTGGAACCGGTCCAGGGGGAGAACGGCGTGCTGGTCCCGCCGGCCGGCTACCTCGCCGAGGCCCGGCGGATCACCGCCCGGCACGGCGCGCTGCTGGTCCTCGACGAGGTGCAGACCGGTGTCGGGCGTACCGGGCACTGGTTCGCGCACCAGGCCGAGGGTGTGGAACCGGACGTGGTCACCCTGGCCAAGGGGCTGGGGGGCGGTCTGCCCATCGGTGCGACGCTGGCCTTCGGCCCCGCCGCGGACCTGCTCACGCCCGGATCGCACGGCACCACGTTCGGCGGCAACCCGGTCAGTTGCGCGGCGGCGCTCGCCGTGGTGGCGACCATCGCCAACGAGGGCCTGCTCGACAACGTCAAGCGGGTCGGCGAGCGGTTGCGGCGCGGCATCGAGGCGCTGGGCCACCCGCTGATCGGCGAGGTACGCGGGTCCGGGCTGCTGCTCGGTGTGGCGCTCACCGCGCCGGTGTCGTCGGTGCTGGCCGAGGCGCTGAGGGAAGCCGGCTTCCTGGTCAACCCGGTGCAGCCGGGTGTGATCCGGCTGGCCCCACCGCTGATCCTCACCGCCGCCCAGGCGGACACCTTCCTCGCGGCGCTGCCCGCAGCACTGGACGCGACCGCCCCGGCCGCTGCCGGCGCGCAGACCGCACCAGCCACACTGACCACCACGACGGGGACGACTCGATGACCCGGCACTTCCTGCGCGACGACGACCTCTCGCCGGCTGAACAGTCCGCTGTCCTTGACCTGGCGGCGGGCATGAAGGCGGACCGGTTCGGCCACCGGCCGCTGGTCGGCCCCCGCTCGGTCGCGGTGCTCTTCGACAAGCAGAGCCTGCGGACCAGGATCTCGTTCGACGCCGGGATCGCCGAGCTGGGCGGGCACCCCCTGGTGGTGGACACGCAGGTCACCCACTTCGGTCGCGGGGAGTCGCTCGCCGACGCGGGGCGGGTGCTGTCCCGCTACGTCGCGGCGATCGTGCTGCGGACACACGGTGACGAGCGGATCGCCGAGGTGGCTGCGGGCGCGACCGTGCCGGTGGTCAACGCGCTCACCGACGGTTTCCACCCGTGCCAGCTGCTGGCCGACCTGCTCACCATCCGGGAGCGGTGCGGTGGCACGGCCGGGCGCACCCTGGCGTACGTGGGGGACGGCGCGAACAACATGGCGCAGTCGTACCTGCTGGCCGGGGCGACGGCCGGGATGCACGTGCGGATCGCCGGCCCAGCCGGGTTCGCGCCGGACGAGGCGGTGGTGCGACGGGCCGCTGAGATCGCCGCGGAGACCGGCGGGTCGGTGCGGGTGCTGACCGACCCGGCCCAGGCGGTACGTGACGCCGACGTGCTGGCCACCGACACCTGGACGTCGATGGGGCAGGAGTCCGACGGGTTGGACCGGATCACCCCGTTCCTGCCGTACCAGGTCAACAAGGAGCTGCTCGGTCAGGCCGCACCGGACGCGATAGTGCTGCACTGCCTGCCCGCACACCGCGGTGAGGAGATCACCGACGAGGTGCTCGACGGCCCGCAGAGCGCTGTCTTCGACCAGGCGGAGAACCGGCTGCACGCCCAGAAGGCGCTGCTGACGTTCCTGCTGGAGCCCGCGACCGGCGATGCCGCCACCGGAGGGCCGCGATGACCGCGCCGCTGACTCGCGCGGCCCGGCACGCCCGGATCGTGGAGCTGATCCGCGACCGGCCGATCCGGTCGCAGACCGAGCTGGCGGATCTGCTCGCCGCCGACGGGGTCGGCGTCACCCAGGCCACCCTCTCGCGGGACCTGGAGGAGTTGGGCGCGGTCAAGGTGCGCGGCGGCGACGGTCCGGCCGTCTACCTGATCCCCGAGGACGGGCAGCGGCCGTTGCGCGACGCCGAAGCCGCGCCGGCCCGGTTGGTACGGCTGCTGCGCGAACTGCTCAACGGGGTCGACTCCAGCGGCAACATCGCCGTGCTGCGGACACCGCCGGGCGCAGCCCAGTACCTGGCCAGCGCGTTGGACCGGGCGGGCCTGCCCGAGATCGTCGGCACCATCGCGGGCGACGACACCATCCTCGTCGTGGCCCGTGAGGCCGTCGGCGGGGCCGCGCTCGGAGACAAGCTCGCCGGTTGGGCCCGCGGGGACGACACCGCTGAAGGGAACACCACGTCATGACCGAGCGGGTCGTGCTCGCGTACTCCGGCGGGTTGGACACCTCCGTCGCCATTCCGTACCTGTCGGAGCAGACCGGCGCCGAGGTGATCGCGGTCGCGGTCGACGTCGGGCAGGGCGGTGAGGATCTCGACGCCATCCGGCAGCGTGCCCTGGACTGCGGCGCCGCCGAGTCCGAGGTGGTGGACGCGCGCGACGAGTTCGCCGCCGACTACTGCCTGCCGGCGATCCGGGCCAACGCGCTCTACATGGACCGCTACCCACTGGTGTCGGCGCTGTCCCGGCCGCTGATCGTCAAGCACCTGGTGGCGGCGGCGCGCATGCACGGCGGCACGATCGTGTCGCACGGCTGCACCGGCAAGGGCAACGACCAGGTCCGGTTCGAGGTGGGCCTGAACGCGCTCGCCCCCGACCTGAAGATCATCGCGCCGGCCCGGGACTTCGCCTGGACCCGGGACAAGGCGATCGCCTTCGCCGAGGAGAAGGGGCTGCCGATCGACGTGTCGGCCAGGTCGCCGTACTCCATCGACCAGAACCTGTGGGGTCGCGCGGTGGAGACCGGCTTCCTGGAGGACATCTGGAACGCCCCCGTCGAGGACCTCTACTCGTACACCTCCGACCCGACCCAGGAGCGCGACCCCGACGAGGTCGTGATCACCTTCGACGGCGGTGTGCCGGTGGCGATCGACGGTGAGACGGTCACCCCGTACCAGGCGATCCTGGAGCTCAACCGGCGCGCCGGCGCTCAGGGCGTGGGTCGGCTCGACATGGTCGAGGACCGCCTGGTCGGCATCAAGAGCCGCGAGGTGTACGAGGCGCCCGGCGCGATCGCCCTGATCACCGCCCATCAGGAGCTGGAGGCGGTGACCATCGAGCGGGACCTGGCCCGGTTCAAGAAGGGCGTCGATCAGCGCTGGGGCGAACTCGTCTACGACGGGCTGTGGTTCTCGCCACTGAAGGCGTCGCTGGACGCGTTCATCGACGACGCGCAGCGGCACGTGAGCGGCGAGGTGCGGATGATCCTGCACGGCGGCCGGGCCACGGTGACCGGCCGGCGCTCCGAGGCGAGCCTCTACGACTTCCAGATGGCCACCTACGACACCGGCGACACCTTCGACCAGTCCCTGGCGAAGGGCTTCGTGCAGCTGTGGGGGCTGCCGAGCCGGATGGCCGCGGCTCGGGACGCCCGGTTGGGCGGTGGGGGACAGTGACACGTGTGAGCGCGAAGACTGATCAAACGCGGCAAGCGGGCCCCGCAGTCGCGAGCGGAAGGCAACCAACGCAATGATGGGCGACGTGGACGACAAGAGCCTGACCGAGAACAGCGCCGCCACCAACCGGACGAGCCTCTGGGGTGGCCGGTTCGCGGGTGGCCCCGCCGAGGCGCTCGCCCGACTGTCGGTGAGCGTGCAGTTCGACTGGCGCCTGGCCCCGTACGACATCGCCGGTTCCCGGGCGCACGCCCGGGTCCTGGCCGGCGCCGGCCTGCTCGATCCGGAGGAACTGGGCCGGATGCTGGCCGCGCTGGACGACCTGGAGGCCGCCTGCGCCTCCGGAACGTTCCGCCCCACCATCGACGACGAGGACGTGCACACCGCGCTGGAGCGCGGTCTGCTGGAGCGTCTCGGCAGCCTCGGCGGCAAGCTGCGCGCCGGCCGGTCCCGCAACGACCAGGTCGCCACCGACCTGCGGCTCTACCTGCGCGACCACGCCCGGGGCGTGGCCAGCCGCCTGGTCGAGTTGGCGGAGGCGCTGGTCGAGCAGGCCGAGCGGCACATCGACACCGCCGCGCCGGGCATGACCCACCTCCAGCACGCCCAGCCGGTCACCTTCGGGCACTGGCTGCTCGCCCACGTGCAGCCGCTGCTGCGCGACCTCGAACGGCTGCGCGACTGGGACCACCGGGCAGCGATCAGCCCGCTCGGCGCGGGCGCCCTGGCCGGTTCGGGGCTCCCGCTGGACCCGGTGGCGGTGGCCAAGGAGTTGGGCTTCCGTACGTCGTTCGCCAACTCGATGGACGCCGTCGCCGACCGGGACTTCGTGGCCGAGTTCCTCTTCACCACCGCCCTGATCGGGGTGCACCTGTCCCGGCTCGGCGAGGAGGTGGTGCTCTGGACCTCGCACGAGTTCGGCTGGGTGGAGCTGGACGACTCCTTCGCCACCGGCTCGTCGATCATGCCGCAGAAGAAGAACGCGGACATCGCCGAGCTGGCCCGGGGCAAGTCCGGGCGTCTGGTCGGCGGCCTGATGACAGTGCTCACCATGCTCAAGGGCCTGCCGATGACCTATGACCGGGACATGCAGGAGGACAAGGAGCCGGCCTTCGACGCGGTCGACACCCTGGAGCTGCTGCTTCCGGCCCTGGCGGGAATGATCTCCACGATGACGGTCCGGGTGGACCGCCTCGTCGCCGCCGCCCCGGTCGGCTTCTCCCTCGCCACCGAGGTCGCCGACTGGCTGGTCCGACGTAATGTGCCGTTCCGCGACGCGCACGAGATCACCGGCCAGTTGGTGGCGCTCTGCGCTGCTCGGGAGTGCGAGCTCAACGACGTCTCCGACGAGGACCTGGCCACGATCAGCGGGCACCTCGACCCGTCGGTGCGCGACGTGCTCTCGGTCCGTTCGGCTCTCGCGGCCCGGACCACCCCCGGTTCCACCGGCCCCGGCCCGGTCGCCGACCAGCTCGCCGCCGCGGCGGACCGGCTGGCCGGCTGGCGGGAGTGGGCCACCGAGCGGGTCGTTCCGCGCTGAGCCGTGCCGTGGCGTCGGCGCCTGCCGCCGGCGCCGCGGCGGTTCAGGCCGTCGGGCGCTCCCGCTTGGGGAGCTTGGCCACCACCATGTCGTACGACGAGTCGACAGCCTCGGTCAGCTCGTCGTCGTCGATTCCGCCGTTGAGGCGCAGAGTGTTCCATCCGGATCGGCCGATGTAGGCCATCACGCTGGCGTCGTCGGGGTGCCGGTGCAGCCACTCGTCGGCCACCTCCCGGGTCGCCCCGCACTTGATGCCGACCGTCGGCTTGCCGCTGTCACTGCCGAGGAACGCGAAGATGCGGCTGCCCACCTTCACCACCTCGTCGCCCTCCCACGGCTGGTCCAGCCACGCTCCCGGCTTGGCCAGGCAGTACGCCAGCATCTCCGCGCGCTCCATGGGTGCCTCCTCGTCGTGCGCACAGTGTGCCCGCCCGACTGCTGGCGCACACGCGCCGTGCCGGTCCGACGGGCGCGGTCGTCAGGAGGTCTGCTCGGCCGAGCGGGCGGCGACCCGCTCGTAGCGCTGCCGGGCCGCCTGCGCGCTGCCCAACCCCAGCCCGTACGCGATCGCCTGCCAGGTCAGCCCTCGGTCGCGGGCAAGCGTCAGCAGGCCGGCCTCCAGGGCGTCCAGTTCGGCGCGGACGTGGGGCAGCAGGGTCAGCGCGGCGGTCAGGTCGGCGGCGTCGATCGGCTCCTCAGCGGGTTCGCGTTCGGCCCCGCCGGCGGCCAGCGCGGTGACCAGGGCGACCGCCTCCCACGGGTCGAGCACGTACGGGTGGGCCCACCGGCCCCGCCGCGTGTCGGTGCCGGCGTGCCGTTCGCTGATCCGCTGCAATGCCTCGTGGGTGCGGTGGGCGCGGGCCCGGCCCGGGTCCGGCGCGGTGAAGATATCCTCGGTCGTCATACCCCGAGCACATCGCATGAACGCCTCATTGTCAACAGAATGTTGAAGCCTGGCGGCACGGGCATGCCGTGCCGCCAGGCGACGCCTCAGCGCACCAGGTTGAACTGGCGCTCGCCGAAGATGGGTGTGCAGTACGGGTCACAGGGGCTCGCGGTCACCACACCGAACGCGACGCCCGCTGCGAACGGACGCTCGACCGGGATCACCGCGACCCGCACCTCCTGGGTGCCCTCCGCGCAGGTGACCCTCCGAACCGTCGTGCCCGCGCGCATCGTCTGGCCGACCGCCTGCGCGACCTTGACAGTGACGTCGAACTCGAGGGCCTTCGAGCAGGTCACGCTGACCGGCACGATCGCCGCCGCGCCGTTCGCCTCGATCTTGCCCGTTGCGCCGACAGCGATCGTGGGCAGCGCCGCGTTGTCGGCCTGCGCCGCGGCCCGCAGCGGGACGCTCGCGCTGGCCGACGGGGTGAAGGCCAGGGTCGCGGCTGCCGCGATCAGGCCGGTGGCGATCAGTGGTAGCCGGATGCTCCGTACGGTCATGGTGAATTCCTCCCGTGATGTCGTCGCCCCGTGCGACGACATCGGGAACACTCCCGAACCGAGGGTCCGGTTTCACTGTTCGGCCGACTGTCTGGTGTGCGACGTGAGCCTTGTTCGGGCCGGCGCTCAGCGGTCGGCGCGCCCGGCCGGGTGCCGGGGAACCGGGATGGGTACGGTCGGAATCATGGCCCTGTCGTCCGGTGACCGCAGCACCGACACCGACCTGGCGGCGCTGGCGGACCTGCTCGCCGGTCCGGTGCTGCCGGCGGCGCGTGGGCTGCTGGGCTGCCGGCTGTCCGCCGGCGGGGTCACCGTCCGGATCACCGAGGTCGAGGCGTACGCGGGCAGTGGTGGCGATCCCGCCTCGCACGCCCATCGGGGCCGCACCCCGCGCAACGCCGTGATGTTCGGCCCCGCCGGGCACGCCTACGTCTACTTCACCTACGGCATGCACTGGTGCGTGAACGTGGTCACCGGGGTCGAGGGGGAGGCTTCCGCCGTGCTGCTGCGCGCCGGCGCGGTGGTCGACGGGCTGGCCACGGCACGGGAGCGCCGGCCGGCCGTCCGGCGGGAGGTGGATCTGGCCCGCGGGCCCGCCCGGCTCTGCTCGGCGCTCGGCATCGACCGTGAGGCGTACGGGGCGGACCTGCTCGGCGACGGCCGGGTCCGCCTGCGGCCGCCGGCCGATCCGGTGCCGCCGGAGACGGTGGTGGCGGGTCCCCGGGTCGGGGTGACCGGCGCGCACGATCTGCCCTGGCGGTTCTGGCTGGACGGCGACCCGACGGTCAGCGCGTACCGCCGGCACGTGCCGCGCGTCCGAAGCTGACCGTCCCGCGGCGTGGGCGGCGGGGGTTGTCGGAGGGTGTGGCCATAATCACCGGACCTGCTCACCGACGGTTCGGAGGACGTCATGGCGACACTGCTCGCGATCGGCACAGCCAAGGGATTGTTTCTCGCCACCAGCACCGACGAGCGGCGCAGTTGGGAGATCACCGGTCCGCACTTTCCGATGACGGGTGTCTACGCGGTCGCCGTCGACACCCGTCGGTCCACCCCGCGGCTGCTCGCGGGCATGACCAGCTCCCACTTCGGCCCCAGCGTCGCCACCAGCGACGACCTCGGCGCTTCCTGGGACGAGCCCGACCAGGCGCCGGTCGCGTTTCCGGCCGACACCGGCGTCTCCCTCGGCCGGGTGTGGCAGTTGACGCCGGCCGGCCCCGACGAGCCGGACGTGGTCTGGGCCGGCACCGAGCCCTCCGCGTTGTTCAGGTCCACCGACGGTGGCCGCAGCTTCGAGCTGGTCCGTTCCCTCTGGGACCATCCGCACCGCCCGCAGTGGGAGGGCGGCTTCGGTGGTCAGGCCGTGCACACGGTGCTGCCTCACCCGCGTGACTCGGCTCGGCTGCTGGTCGCCATGTCCACCGGCGGCGTCTACCGCTCGGAGGACGCGGGCGCGAGCTGGGCGCCGGGCAACACCGGCATCCGCGCCTACTTCATGCCCGACGAGTGGCCGGAGTTCGGCCAGTGCGTGCACAAGGTCGCCCGGGACGCGGCCAACCCCGAGCGGCTGTACGCGCAGAACCACCACGGCGTCTACCGTTCCGACGACGACGGGCGCACCTGGTCCTCGATCGCCGACGGGCTGCCCAGCGACTTCGGCTTCCCGATGGTGGCCCACCCGGGGCGCGGCGGCACTGTGTGGACCTTCCCGTTGGTGGCCGACGGCGAGCGGTTCCCGACCGACCACCGCTGCCGGGTGTTCCGTTCCGTCGACGCCGGCGGCAAGTGGGAGCCGCTGTCGGTGGGGCTGCCCGAGGGCCCGTTCTATCCGGCGGTGCTGCGCGACGCGATGTGCACCGACGACGCCAGCCCCGGTGGGGTCTACTTCGGCACCCGCTCCGGCTCGGTCTTCGCCAGCCGCGACGAGGGTGACTCCTGGTCCCTGATCGCGGCGCACCTGCCCGACGTGCTCTGCGTCCGCGCCGCGGAGGTCTGAGCGTGGTCACCGTGCTGCTGCCCGGCCCGCTGCGCGGCGAGGCCGGGGGCGCGAGTCGGCTGACCGTCACCGCCGCCGGGACGCTGCGGGCGGTCCTCGACGAGATGGCCGTCGCGCACCCCCGGCTGGGCCGGCGCATCCGCGACGAGCGTGGTGAGCTGCGCCGCTACGTCAACGTCTTCGTCGACGGGGAAGACTGCCGGCACTCCGGTGGCCTGGCCACCCCCGTGGAGGACGGCGCGGAGGTGCAGGTGCTGCCGTCGGTGGCGGGCGGCTGAGAGGGCCGACACCGAGGGGAGGCCATCGACCTGATGTCCGCTTACGGAGGTGACCGGCGCCACTGCGAGGCGTACCGCCGACGGAATAGTTGCGTCGTCAAATAAGTTGTGAGCTGCGTCCGGGTACCACGACGGCACCCGGTTGACACGCGAGGAGCTGGTCATGCAGTTCGGAATCTTCACCGTCGGTGACGTCACGGTCGATCCGACCACCGGTCGGGAGCCGACCGAGCGTGAGCGGATCAAGGCGATGGTCGCCATCGCGTTGAAGGCCGAGGAGGTCGGCCTGGATGTCTTCGCCACCGGCGAGCACCACAACCCGCCGTTCGTGCCGTCGTCACCGACCACCATGCTCGGCTACATCGCGGCGCGTACCGAGCGGCTGCTGCTGTCCACCGCCACCACGCTGATCACCACGAACGACCCGGTGAAGATCGCCGAGGACTACGCGATGCTCCAGCACCTCTCCGACGGCCGGGTGGACCTCATGATGGGCCGCGGCAACACCGGCCCGGTCTACCCGTGGTTCGGCAAGGACATCCGCGCCGGCATCCCCCTGGCCATCGAGAACTACGACCTGCTGCACCGGCTGTGGCGCGAGGACGTGGTCGACTGGAAGGGCAAGTACCGCACCCCACTGCAGTCGTTCACCTCGACGCCGCGCCCGCTCGACGGCGTGCCCCCGTTCGTCTGGCACGGCTCGATCCGCAGCCCGGAGATCGCCGAGCAGGCCGCCTACTACGGTGACGGCTTCTTCGCCAACCACATCTTCTGGCCCAAGGAGCACACCCAGCGGATGATCGCGCTCTACCGCCAGCGGTACGCGCACTACGGCCACGGCTCCGCCGACCAGGCCATCGTCGGCCTCGGTGGGCAGGTGTTCATGCGCCGCAACTCGCAGGACGCGGTCCGGGAGTTCCGGCCCTACTTCGACAACGCCCCGGTCTACGGGCACGGGCCGTCGCTGGAGGACTTCACCCGGGAGACCCCGCTGACCGTGGGCAGCCCGCAGCAGGTCATCGACCGTACGCTCGGCTTCCGGGAGTACGTCGGTGACTACCAGCGGCAGCTGTTCCTGATGGACCACGCCGGGTTGCCGCTGAAGACCGTGCTGGAGCAGCTCGACCTGCTCGGCGAGGAGGTCGTGCCGGTGCTGCGCAAGGAGTTCGCCGCGAGACGTCCGGCGCACGTGCCGGCGGCGCCGACGCACGCCTCGCTGGTCGCCGCCGCGGGCGGCGCCAAGGACAGCACAGTGCACGCCGTCGACGACGTGACGGGCAAGGCGCCGGAGGGGGCGACCCGATGACTCACCGCACCCTGGCCGTGATCTCGGCGGGGCTGAGTCAGCCCTCGTCGACCCGGCTGCTCGCCGACCAGCTCGCCGCGGCCACCCGCGACGAGTTGGTCCGGCGCGGCTCCGACGTGCAGCTGCACGTCGTGGACCTGCGCGAGTACGCCCACGACGTGGTGAACAACATGCTCACCGGGTTCGCGCCGGCAGCGCTGCGCGAGGTCGTCGACACGGTGACCGGGGCGGACGGGCTCATCGCCGTCACCCCGATCTTCAGCGCCTCGTACAACGGGCTGTTCAAGTCCTTCTTCGACGTGTTGGATTCCGAGTCGCTGGTCGACCGGCCGGTGCTGATCGGCGCGACCGGCGGCACCGCCCGGCACTCGTTGGCACTGGAGCACGCCGTCCGCCCGATGTTCGCCTACCTTCGGTCGGTGGTCGTCCCGACAGCGGTCTTCGCCGCTCCGGAGGACTGGTCCGACGGCACCGCCGACGGCGCGTTGCGTGCCCGGATCCGGCGTGCCGCCGGGGAGTTGGCCGACCAGATCGAGCGTCGGCCGCCGAACGGCGGCCCCGCCGACCCGTTCGCCCTCACCACCGACTTCCTGCAGATGCTCGGCCGAGGAGACGACGCGCCGGTCAGCTGACCGGATACGGGTGGGCGACCAGCACCGGGCAGTGCGCGTGCTGGATCGCCGCCTGGCTGACCGAACCGAGCAGCATCCCGGTGAACCCGGCCCGGCCCCGGGTGCCCACGACCAGCAGCGACGCGCCGCCGCTGGCCTCGATGAGCCCTCGGGCCGCGCCGTCCGCCCGGACCGGGTGCTCGCGCACCACGAGGTCGGGATGCTCGGCGCGGACCGCGGTGGAGACGTCGGCGAGCAGCCGTACCGTGTCGGCCTGGTACGCGGCCTGCGACTCCTCGATCTCCTCCGGCACCGTCCGGCCCTGCTGCGGCGGGCCGACGTGCACCAGTACGAGCGGCACCTCCCGCAGCGCCGCCTCGTCGGCCGCGTAGCCCGCGGCGAGCCGGGACGACTCGGACCCGTCGACGCCGACGAGCACCGGGGCGTCCACCGGGATCGGCTGTTCGTCGGGGCGGACCACCAGCACCGGGCAGTGCGCGTGAGCGGCCACCTGCGTGCCGACCGAGCCGAGCAGCAGCCCGGCGAAGCCGCCCAGCCCTCGACTGCCCACCACGACGAGGTCGGCCTGGCGGGACTCCTCGATCAGGGTGATGCCGGGGCCGCCGGCGACCTGGCGTACCTCGACGGCCAGGCCGGGCCACCGGTCGGCCAGCTCCGCGGCGGTACGTTCCAGCATCTTCTGCGCCTCCTCGGAGGGCGCCGGCACCCCGATGTCGTACGGGTTGAGCGGCACGCCGTAGCCGAAGGGGTGCAGGTAGCCGTGCACCAGGCGCAGCGTCCGGGACCGGAGCAGCGCGGCGTGGGCGGCGTGCTCCGCGGCGACGAGGCTGGACGGCGATCCGTCCACGCCCACCACGACAGGTCGGTTCATCGGCACTCCCTGGGTCGGTCAGCCCATTGTCGGCGGTGCGCAGCCGTCACGACGCCGAACGCGCCGGCACCGGCCGACCGGCCAGGCGGGTGACGTGACACCGGACGCGGGTCCGCGCCGGCCGTGGGGGGACCGGCCGACTGTTCCGGACGGAGTTCGGCACTGTGGTGGTGCAGGAGGACATCTGCAACG
>NZ_JBEZEH010000075.1:0-28767 GCF_040648775.1 Micromonospora sp. NPDC049089 | reverse complement strand
CTTGTGGTGGGGGCGTTCACCCCTTCTGGGGCTAAAGCGCCCACCCCAAGTCCATGATCGATCTGGTCTTGGGGCTCGGGGTGTCCTCCGCTGCGGCGATCTTGCAGTTTCTGTGCCGGCATATCGGACTAGAGCGACAAAACGACAACCGAAAGTGCAAGATCGCCGGCGCGTGGGCTTGGGGCTTGGGGCTAGGCGGCGGAGAGGAGGACGCCGTCTCGGCCTTGGCGTTTGACCGCGTAGAGGGCCTGGTCGGCTCGCTTCAAGGTGCGGTCGGGGGTTTCGCCGGGGCGGGGTAGTGCGACGCCCACGCTGATCGTGCGGCCGATGCGGCGGGCCGCCTCGGTGAGCCGTTCGGCGATCCGGACCGCCTCCTCCGGGCGGCTCACCTCGATCACCGCGACGAACTCGTCGCCGCCGATCCGGTACAACTCGTCGCCGTGCCGCAGCGCCCCCTCCAGCGCCCGGGCCAACCCGACCAGCACCCGGTCACCGGCCTGGTGGCCGTACGTGTCGTTCACGGTCTTGAAGCCGTCCACGTCGATCGCCAGCAGGGCCGTGCGCCCGGGGGTGGCCGCAGCGATCCGCTGCCCGAACGGGCCGGTGTGCTGCAACCCGGTCAGCGGGTCGGAGCTTGCCTGCTCCCGCAGCTGGGACAGCGTGCGCAGCCGGTCCACGCTCGTCCAGGCCTGCCCGGCGAGCAACTCCATCAGGCTGACCGTGGTCGGGTCCGGGCGCAGTGCGCGTTCGTCGGCGACCAGCAGCACCCCACCGGCGTCCGTGGGCCCGACCGGCACGGCGACAAGTGTGCGTACCCCCGCCTGGGTCAGCGGGCGGTAGTCCTCGGTCGGCGGATGCCCGGCCTCGCCCAGCGTGTACCCGGCGCCGTACCGGTGCGCCCGCTCGACCATCCGGTCCAGGGCGGCAGGACCCGCCGCGGCCAGTTCGGCGCGGATCCGGGTCTCCAGGTCGCTCGGCGTCGCCGGGGACGGGCCGAGCTGGCCGCCGATCAACAGCAATGCGGTGGAGAGCGTGGAGACCTCCCGGGCGGCGCGGGCCGCCGCCCCCATCACCTCTCCCTCGGTCGGCGCGGAGGAGAGCGCGGACGCGTGCCGGAGCAGCTTCTCGCTGCGGCTCTCCACCGGTGGGCCACCGAGGGCGGCGATCCGCGCACCGAGCCCGTCGGCCAGCCGCTGCGCGGTCTCCCGCCACGGCTCCAGGTCCGTCGGTTCGCTCCACTGAAGGTCGAGTACGCCGATCGCCCGGCCCGTCGGGTCCAGCACCGGTACGCACAGCTCGGCGATCACGTCCGGGCGGACCGGGAGGTAGTCCGGGTCGACTGTGACGTCCGGGACGACGGCGGGGACGCCGGTCGCGTACACCCGGCCGACGATGCCGGTCCGTGCCGGAACCGTGGCGAAGACCTGCCAGGCCCCGGTCGCCGCTACGCAGCGCAGACGGTCGTGGGCCGCGAGGAGTACGGAGATGGTCGCCGGGGTGTGGCGGGACAGTGCGGTGACCGTCCACCGACACGCCTCCGGTGTGCTCGACGCCATCGGCAGGCGGACGGTGACGTCACGGATGACTCGCTGATGATCCACTCGCACGTCGTTCCAGGTAGGGGAGGGGTCCGGCTGACGCCGAACCGCTCGATCAAGCGTACTCACGGTGGCGGGCCAGCGACCTTCGTACACACGTGCTATCCACAGGCTGTGGACGCGGCCTGTGGACGGCTGCCCCCGGGATGCCGCGCCCGGCGATAGCCTGAAGCACCCCGGCGTCGAGGAGGCGAGCCCGTGCTCATCGCCCAGCTCAGTGACCCGCACCTGACCACCGGCCTGCTCGCCGCGGAACCCGCCGCCGGGCTGCACCGGGCGCTCGGTCGGGTGCTGGCGTTGCGACCCCGCCCGGAATGCGTGGTGATCACCGGCGACCTGG
This sequence comes from Micromonospora sp. NPDC049089, assembly GCF_040648775.1. Taxonomy (NCBI): domain Bacteria; kingdom Bacillati; phylum Actinomycetota; class Actinomycetes; order Micromonosporales; family Micromonosporaceae; genus Micromonospora; species Micromonospora sp. NPDC049089. The sequence continues at coordinate 26,829 of NZ_JBEZEH010000075.1, read as the reverse complement.
CCGACCACGGGAAACCCGAGGAGTACGCGGCGCTGCGCGAGGTGATCGGCGCATTCCCGCTGCCGGTGCACCTGGCAACCGGTAACCATGACGACCGGGAGTCGCTGCTCGACGCGTTCGGGGGCACGCCGTGGCTCGGCGGCGGCTTCTCGGCCTACTACCACGTCGACCACGAAGCGGTGTCGGTCGTGGTGCTCGACTCGCTCGTCCCCGGCAGCGACGGCGGCCAACTCGGCGAGGAGCAGCTCAGCTGGCTCGACGGGGTGCTGGCCGGGCGAGCCGAGGTGCCCGCCGTGCTCTTCCTGCACCACCCACCGGTCGCGGTCGGCATCCCGGTGGCGGACACCATCCGGCTCGCCGACGGTGATGCCCTCGCCGAGGTCATCGGCCGGCACCGGCACGTCGTCCGGGTCGCCGCCGGCCACCTGCACCGCCCGGTCACCACGGCGTACGCGGGCACGGTCCTCACCGTGGCCCCCAGCACCTGGAAGCAGAGCACGCTCACCATGAGCGCCGACGAGCAGATCGGTTGGGTCCACGAGCCCACCGCCTTCCTGCTGCACTCGGTCGAGTCTGGCGGCTGCGTGACCCACACCGTGCAGGTCAGCCACTCCACCGGGCAGACCTGCGGCTTCTGAAGGGGCTACGTCGTGCTGGCCTGGTACGTCTCGTACGGCTCGAACATGCACGCCGCCCGGCTGGCCTGGTACATCGGTGGCGGCTGCCCGCCCGGCGGAAAGCGGACGTACCCGGGCTGCCGCGACCGGCGCCCACCCAGCCGGTCGACGCCCGTGTCGCTGCCCGGCGGCATCTACTTCGCCGGCGAGTCCGGTGCCTGGACCGGCGGCATGGCCTTCTACGACCCGCACCTGCCGGGCGAGGCCGCGGCCCGCGCCTACCTGGTCACCCTGGAGCAGTTCACCGACATCGCGGCCCAGGAGATGTACCGCCCGCCGGGCGACACGACCGAGCTGATCCCGGCGACCGGCGCGGCCATCGACGCCGCCGTCGCCAACGGACGGGCCACGCTCGGCCCGGGGCGGTACGAGACGCTGATCTGCCCGGGCAGCCGCGACGGTGTTCCGATGCTCACCTTCACCGCCCCCGAGGGGGCGTCAGCCGTGCCGTGCCGACCTCCCGCGCCGATCTACCTCGGCATGATCGCCCGAGGGCTGCGCGAGTCGCACGGCTGGCCCCCCGAGCGGATCGCCACCTACCTGGCCGCCCGGCCGGGCGTGGCGGGCGCCTGGCCAGCGGACGCCGTCACTGCAGTGGTCGACAAGGCGCTGGCCGACGGCTGACCCGTCGGCTCGCGCCTCCGCGGGCGCCGGTCAACCAAGCAGGAACTCGCGCAGCGCGGGGGCCAGCGTCGTCGGGGGCACGTCGTGGTAACCGCCATCGAGGCTCACTGACCGGCCGCCCGGCACGGCCTCGGCCGCCGCCCGACTCGCGTCCCGCAACCACTGTGGACTGCCGGTGCTGTCCACTGCGAGGGTCGGCGCGGTGATGGTCGCCAGCCGGTCGGCGGGGAGTCGCCCGCCGGCCGTGACGATCGCGTCGTACACCAGGGTGTGCGCGATCGCCGTCAGCCCACCCCACATCGGTTGCGACCGCATCCCGCTGATCTGCTCGGCCGGCAGCCCCACCGAGGCGCTGAGGAAGATCTCCACCGCGCCGTCCCGGTCGTCGGCGGCGATCAGCTCGATGAGCTGCGGTGTGATGTCCTTGCCGACGCCCACGTGCGGACCGACCCGGAACGGTGGCTCGAACATGACCAACCTGGTCACCGGTAGACCCTGTGCGGTGGCGAGGGCGGCCAGGACGGCTCCGGAGGAGATGCCGTAGACGGCGGCGGAACCACCCGCTGCCGCGATCAGGGCGGCCAGGTCGTCGATCTCGCGGCCGACCTCGTACGGCGCGGTGTCACCGCTGTAGCCCCGACCGCGACGGTCATAGCTGAAGACGGTGAAATCCGGTGCCAACGCGGCACCCAGGTCGCGGGTCGCGCCGCGATCGCTGAACGCGCCCCCGACGAGGACGACCGCCGGCCCGGCACCGGACCGCTCGAACGCGATGGGCGTGCCGTCGACCGATCGCACCTGCTCCGCCACGGGTGTCGTTCCGCTCACGATGCCGTCCCCATTCCTCGTAGGCTGCCCTGTCCTTTCTAGACCCTGGGTCTGACGTTGTCCGGCAGACCGCGTTAAACGATGATCGATAACGGCCTCCGCGTACGCGCTGCTCCGATGCGCTGCCCGGGTCGACCGGTGGGCGTCCGGATGAGAGGCTGTCGGGGCGGGGGCCATGCTCAACCACCGTCATCCGCGACCCCTTCGACGGCGTCCGTCGGCGGCCCCGGTCGACCCAGAGGCCAGGCACCGTACGCGCCGATTCTCACGAGGAGATCCATGTTCATACCCGGGATGCGTCGGGCCGCTGTCGGCCTGACCGCGCTCGCGGTGGCCGCTTTCGGCGCGGTCGCCACCAGCCCTGAACAAGCCGACGCGCGGCCGAAGCCGGTCGACGTCACCCTGCTAGCCCTCAACGACTTCCACGGCAACCTCGAACCGCCGAGCGGGTCCAGCGGCACCATCGCCGGGCAGACCGCTGGTGGCGTCGAGTTCCTGGCCACCCACCTTGCCGAGCTGCGCGCCGCAGCCAAGAAGAAGAACACCATCACCGTCGCCGCCGGCGACCTGATCGGTGCGTCCCCGCTGCTCTCGGCCGCGTTCCACGACGAGCCGACCATCGAGGCGCTGAGCATGGCCGGGCTGGACTACGCCAGCGTCGGCAACCACGAGTTCGACGAGGGAGCCGCCGAGCTCCTGCGGATCCAGAACGGCGGCTGCCACCCGGTGGACGGCTGCATCGACGGCACCCCCTACCGGGGAGCCGGCTTCCAGTACCTGTCCGCGAACGCCTTCAAGACCGCCACCGGCAAGCCGCTGATGGCGCCGTACGCGATCCACAAGGTGCAGGGCGTCAAGGTCGGCTTCATCGGCATGACCCTGGAAGGCACCCCGCAGATCGTCAGCCAGCAGGGCGTCGCCGGCCTCAGCTTCGCCGACGAGGCGGACACCGCCAACCGGTACGCACGCGAGCTGCGCCGCAAGGGCGTACAGGCGATCGTCGTCCTGCTGCACGAGGGCGGCACTCAGGCCGCGACCGGCGGGATCAACGACTGCGTCGGCATGACCGGCCCCATCGTGGACATCACCAACCGGATGGACCCGTCGATCGACGTAGTGGTCAGCGGGCACACCCACCAGGCGTACAACTGCGACATCAACGGCAAGCTGGTCACCAGCGCCAGCTCGTTCGGTCGCCTGGTCACCGACATCGACCTGAAGATCGATCGCCGGAGCGGAGACGTGGTCTCCGCCGCCGCGAACAACGTCGTGGTCACCCGCGACGTCGCCAAGGACCCGAGGCAGACCGCGCTGATCAACCGGTACAAGACAGTGCTCGGCCCGGTCGCCGGACGCCAGGTCGGCGTGACCAGCCAGGCGATCACCCGGAGCCAGGAAACCCTCTTCGGTACGAGTCTAGGCGAATCGCCACTGGGCAACCTGATCGCCGACGCGCAGCTCGCCGCCACCGACGACGAACAGAACGCCGTCGCCGCCTTCATGAACCCGGGCGGGGTCCGAGCCGACCTCGACGCCGGCCCGGTCACCTACGAGGAGGCGTTCACGGTGCAGCCGTTCGCCAACAACCTGGTGACACTGGACCTCACCGGTCAGCAGCTCTACTGCGTACTGGAGCAGCAGTTCGTCACCGGTCGGACCCTGTACCCGTCGGCCACAGTGGGCTACGTGGTCGACCCGAACGGCACCACCGGCACGGTCGCCGACCCGTGCGCCGGCACCCGTGTGGTCCGGGGCAGCCTCACCCTCGGCGGCACCGCCGTCGACACCGCCGCCACCTACCGGGTGACGGTGAACAACTTCCTGGCCGGCGGAGGCGACGGCTTCAGCGCCCTCACCGGCGGCACGAACCTGGTCACCGGCCAGATCGACCTGGACGCCTTCGTCGACTACCTGACCGCCCAGTCGCCGGTCTCCCCGCCGACGCTGGACCGCATCCGCACCACCGCCGAGGTCCCCGCCGCCTGACGGCCGACTTCCGCGACATCGGGCCCCGGAGCACCAGCTCCGGGGCCCGACCCGTCCCAGCCCCCGCGAGGCCGCGCTTGTGGTTGCCTGCGCGCCCGCCCGTCTGCCCGCCCGCGCTGCCCGCGCCGCCCCCGCGCCGCCCCCGCGCCGCCCCCGCGCCGCCCCCGGGCTGCCCGCGCCGCGCTGCTCGCGCACGCCCCTTGAGGCAAGATCGCGCTCGAACATGGATGTAGTGGCATCGGTGCGGCGGGATACCACTACATCCAGGATTGAGCGCGATCTTGGTCTGCGACAAGATCATTTGGCGGGTTCAATCAGGTAGATCCGCGCAACTTCTCCGATGTTGCTGTCTCCCGCGCGCCCGAGGCACCAACTTCCGGGAAGTTGTGCGGATCTTGGTGCACGGCGGGGCGGCGCTCAGCGGGGCGGAGCAGGGTGCGTGATGCTCAGCGCACGGCGGGGCGGAGCGGCGTGCTTGGTGAGGTCAGAGCGGGGTTTGTCGCGGGCGGCGCGACGGCGTCGGAGGAGGGGGCGTTGGGGGTCAGGCGGAGGCGGGCGTGGGGGTGGGGGTTACCGGGGTGGTCGTCGCGAGACCGTCCTGCTCCGCGGTGAGCAGCCGGCGCAGGGAGAGCGCGACCAGCGAGGCGACCAGGCAGCCGCCGACCACCGTCGCCACCCAGACCATGCCGTTGGCGGCGCCGATGAGTGGTCCGGCGGTCACTGGGCCGATCACACCGCTGATTCCGAAGATCATCGAACTCATGGCGTTGTACCGGCCGCGCAGCTCGTCGGTGGCCAGCGCGTTGGTCAGTGCGGGCATCACCGGGGACAGCATCGTCTCGCCGAAGCCGAAGATCGCCGAGCAGAGCACCACGCACAGGGCGGCCAGCACGGCGTTCTCGGCACTGACCAGGCCGGCCACGCCGAGGACCAACCAGGCGGCGGCGAACACCGCACCCACCACGGCCAACGCCCGGGTGCGGCTGCGCCCCTCGATCCGGCGGATGACCACCAGCTGCGCGAGCACGATCATCACCGTGTTGGCCGCGAGTGCCCAGGCCACGACCCGGGGGTTCACCTCCGCCACGCGCACCGCGTACGCGGCGAAGCCCACCTCCACCTGCGCGTAGCCGCAGGTGGTGAGGATCAGCCCGAAGATCACCAGCCGTCGGAACGGGCGGTCGCGGAGCACCGTCAGGTAGCCGCCGGGCGACGGTTCGTCGACGCCTCGACGTTTGCCGAGTCGGTGGCCCACACCGGGCAGGGTGAGCAGGATCAGCGCCGGCATCAGGTACGTCACCGCGTCCAGCAGGTAGAGCGCCTGGAAGGTGCCGGGCCGGGCGGTGTCGACGATCGCGCCGGAGGTCATGCCCCCGATGCCGATGCCGAGGTTGAGCAGGGCGAAGTTCAACCCGAAGACGCGTTGCCGTTCATCGTCGTCGGTCAGCGACGCGAGGATGGTGTTCTGCCCGGACCAGATCGCCGAGCTGCCGATGGCGACCACCGTCATCACCAGCAGGGCCGAGCCGGTCGAGTGGACCAGCGCCAACGAGCCGGTGCCGATTGCCTCGATCACCAGGCAGGGCACCACCACCCGGCGGGCGCCGATCCGGTCGATCAGCGTCCCGCCCAGCGGCGACAGGGCCAGGGTGACCACGCCGTACCAGCCGATGACGAGCCCGGCGCGGGTGTCGGTGAGCCCGCGTACGTCGGTCAGGTAGATGAACAGGAACGGCAGGGTCAGACCCCGCCCGATCGCCGACAGCAGTGTGCCGAGGAGGATCCGGCGAGCTTCCGAACGGCGGGGCAGGGCACGACGCAGCATGCCGGCATTCTGTTCGGTGGGTCTGACGCCGCGCGAACCGTTTTGGCCACGACTCGTGGTCACCGGGACCACTCGGTGACCAATCCCACGTTGATCCACTCGCTGTGATCGCGGTCGGTCGGTGTCCGTCGGGTCTGCGATGCTGGCGCGATGACCGGCACCTGGCGACATCTGCCCGCTACCGCCCGCGCCATCGCGTTGACCGCGTCGACGGCCGTCGCCGCCGTCCAGGCACGCGACGGTCAGGCGTACGACGAAGCGGTCGGCGGTCTCGCCGCGGACGAGCGTTCCGGCCTGGTGCTCGGTGCCGTGGTCCGTTTGCTGCTGGAGGAGAGCCATCCGGACGGGTTGACCGGCGACGACATCCGCCAGGTGTTGACCCGCTGCGTGCAGGAGTCGACGCGGTGGCGAACGGACGTCGACCCGCACGTGGTGCTCGTCCTGCTGGCCGGCGCGTTGGGCGTGTACGACCCCGACAGCGACGAGTCACCGCCGGACGCGGCGGCGCTGGCCCGACACGCTCCGCTGCTGGTGGCCGACTTGTTGACGGCGACCAGCGTGCCGTTGGACGACTACCTGGCCGCCGCGTTCGCAGAGATCGAGCGCACCGAACGGCAGGACTAGGCGCACCGCACGGCAGGACTGAGCGCACCGATGGAGGCTGTTGGCGAGGTGTCCGGTAGGCGTCACCGTGCCGGCGGTCGACTCGGACGCGTCACTCCTGGTTCCAGGTGTCGGTCTCGGCTGTCCGCCGGGTGCCCTGCTTGGACACCTGACCGCTGGCAATCGTCCCGCCGGACGCGTCGAGCGCCTCCACGACAAGGCCCGCGGTGGGGCGGGGCACCTGCATGGCCGTCCCGGAGCCGCTGACGGCGCTCCTCGCCACCTCCTGCCCGTCGCGCAGGACGCGCACCGTGGTGGCGGCTGCCGGCGTCACCACGAGCAGGAACTGCTGACCCTCGCCACCGCCGTCGTCATCGTCGATGGACACGGCCAGCACGCTGTCGGGATCGGTCGGGTCGGCCGTAGCGGTGAACGAGGTGCCAGTGCTGAGCACGCCGTCGGCCCGTGGCTGATCGGGGGCGATCGACACCTCACCGACCCAGCCGCCGCCCACATTGGGCGCAGCCAGGACCGTCACCTGGCCGTCCTGCACCGACGGCTCTCCGGCGGCCGGCGACGTGTCGGCCGGACCGGTAGGGAGGCCAGCAACGTGCCCGCCCCACACCACGCTCGGAAGGGCGGTCAGGCGGTAACCCTCTGACTGGGCCCACTGGTACGTCAACTCCCGGGCGCGTTGCTGCTCCACACTGCCGCGTACGCGGGACATCGCCGTTGAGAGCTGAGCGTCGGTGATCGGCTTGGGGGCCAACGAACCTGGTCCGGGCGCAATCTGGCGGGTCACCGCGCCGCAGTCGACCCGCCACCACTCGGGCCGGTGGGTCTTCGCCGTACGGACCAGGTAGGACCCGGTCGGCTCCAGGGCCCACCGGAAGGTGTCGCCGTCGGGCAACGGTGAGCTGAGGAAGACACATCCGGCCGGGGCGATCGCCACGTGTGCCGCCTCCGGACCGTCCACGGCCAGGCTCTCGTAGGGTTCCAGGGCGTCGCTGACCGACCGGATGGCGGCGGTGCCGGCCAGTTCCCGGGCGCTGGCACCTTTGTCGGCGACCAGCCACACAGCGGCGCTCGGCCAGCCGGTGACCGGATCGGGTTGGTTCCGGACGAAGGCGGCGAGCGCGATCCGGTGGTCGTCCACGTCGTCGGCGAAGAGGACCCTCACCCCGCTCACCGGCACCTTCAAGCGGGAGAATTCGCCCCGGCGTTGGGCGGCCATCAACTGTTCAGAGAGCTGACGGACGTAGCTGTCGTCCCCGGCGACGGCACCGCGCGGCGGCGACTGGAGGAGTCGGTCCGACCACGCAAGGACGGGTGCGATGGACTCGGACGGGTGCGCCGGTGGTGGCTGCGTGGTCCGGCCCGGGCTGGCGATGGCGAAGGCCGTGCTCCCCACGGAGACCACGAGGGCCAGACCCAGCCCGCCGAGGCGTCGCTGCCGGCTCCGTCGGAATCGCGCTCTCGCTCGGCCGTACGGGTCCGGCTGCGGGGTCAGCGTCCTGCTCAACTCGGCGAGGGCCCGGCTCAGCTCATCGTCGACAGTCATGGTGCCACCCCCGTCATCTTCGTCGTCCCGGTCGGTGCTGGATCCGCTGCCAGCGTCAGACGCAGGCGAGCCAAGCCTCGTGATGCGCGACTCTTGACCGACCCGACAGAGCAGCCGAGAGCGGCCGCGACCTCCGCCTCCGGCAGGTCGACCACGTACCGAAGCACGATCACCGCACGGGTACGAGGTGTCAGCTCCCGCATCGCCTGGTAGAGAGCGCGCCGTTCGGCAACCGTCTCGGTCATGTCCCGGGTGGGCCGCTCGGGAAAGAAGGCCGTCACCACCTCGTGCATCCGGTGGCGGCGCCAGACGCTGATGTGCTGGTTGATCATGACTCGCCGCAGGTAGGCCATCGGATCGTCGATCCGCCGCCACCGACGCATCACCTTCACCAGCGCAGCCTGCACCAGGTCCTCGGCATCCTGGGCCGAGCCGGTGAGGTGGTACGCCATGCGCAAGAGATCCACGTAGCGCGTCTCGACGAACTCTCGAAAATGCTCGTCGTCAACTGCCATGAGCCCCCGCCTTGATTGGTTACCTCTCACGACTCCGACGAGGGTCGAAAGGTTGAAGGCGAGAGCCCGGTTACCTGTCGCTACGGGTTGGTACTCCCGGTCGTTGAAACCCAGACCAGGAACACGATCGTCGCGACGACCCCGGTGACCGCGACCACACCGGCCGCCAGGGCCGCCCCTGCCGTGCCGTCGGGCTGGATCCACGGCGCAGGCGTCTGAGGGTGGGTCATACGCGGACGCTAGCCAAGCGGCCGTAGCGCGGGAATCGGTCGAGAGGGCTTGCCGGGGCACACAAAAAGGCCAGGTGAGAGAAGATCTCACCTGGCCTTTTACCTCTGGTCGGGGTGGCCGGATTCGAACCGACGACCTCTTCGTCCCGAACGAAGCGCGCTACCAAGCTGCGCCACACCCCGAGGCGTGCCGACAAATAGTAGCCCACCCGCCCCGATGGTCAAACTCGGTACCCCCACCGCCCGGACCCGGCCCGCGGAAGCCAAGATCCGCACAACTTCCGGGATGTTGCTGCCTCACGAAGCACCGAGGCAGCAACATCCCTGATGGTGCGCGAATCTTGAAGCCGCGAAGAGGCGAAGCGGCCGAGCCGCCGGGCGGCAGCGCGGCCGGGCGGCAGCGCGGCGCGGCGGTTAGCGGGGGATGAGGGTCAGGATGCTGGCCTCCGGGGGGCAGGCGAAGCGGATCGGGGCGGTCGGGTGGGTGCCGAGGCCGGCGGAGACGTGCAGCCAGGAGTCCGAGCCCGGCCACCGGTGCAGGCCGCGCGCCATCGAGCGGGGCAGGCCGCAGTTGGTCACGAGCGCCCCGTAGCCCGGTACGCAGACCTGACCGCCGTGGGTGTGCCCGGCCAGCAGCAGCCCGAAGCCGTCCGCCGCCATCTGGTCGAGCACCCGTGGCTCGGGTGAGTGCGTCACCGCGATGGAGAGGTCCGCCGAGGACGACACCGCGCCGGCAACGGAGGGGTAGTCGTCCCGGTCGATGTGCGGGTCGTCGACGCCGACCAGGTCGAGCTGTCGACCGCCGGCCTTCAGCATGGTCCGGGCGTTGTTGAGGTCCGCCCAGCCGGCGCCGGTGAAGACCTGACGCAACTCCTCGTACGGCAGCTCGACGCCCTCGGTGTACTCCCGGTTGGGCAGGAAGTAGGTGAAGGGGTTCTTCAGCACCGGCCCGGTGTAGTCGTTGGAGCCGAACACGAACGCGCCCGGGTAGTCCAGCAGTGGTTGCAGGGCCCGCAGCACCCCGGGCACCGCGCCAGGGTGCGCCATGTTGTCGCCGGTGACCACCACCAGGTCGGGGTCGAGGGCGGCCAGCGATGCCACCCAGCGCTGCTTGCGCGCCTGGTCGGGCATCATGTGCAGGTCCGACAGGTGCAGCACGCGCAGCGGCTCCGCGTCGGCCGGGAGCACCGGCACGTCGTACCGCCGCAGGGTGAACATGTTGCGCTCGACGAGCGACGCGTACGCGAGGGTGGCCGCGCCGATCGTGGCGGTTCCGGCGGCGAGCCGGAATAGTGTGCGCTTTCGCATGGCGTTCAGGGTAGTTTGACCGTCCATGAGCACGCTGAAGGACCGCCTCACTGCCGACATGCGTACCGCGCTCAAGGCGCGCGACGAGCTGACCACCTCCACGCTGCGGATGGCCCTGGCCGCCGTCGGCACCGCCGAGGTCGCCGGTAAGGCCAAGCGCGAGCTCACCGATGACGAGGTGCTCGCGGTGTTGACCAAGGAAGCCAAGAAGCGTCGGGAGGCGGCCACCGCCTTCGCCGACGCCGGGCGCGCCGAGCAGGCCGCGAAGGAGAGCGCCGAGGGCGAGGTGTTGGACCGCTACCTACCCAAGCAGCTCTCGGACGCCGAGCTGACCGAGCTGGTGTCGGGGGCGCTCGCCGCGGGCGGCTTCACCGGCAAGTCCCAGATGGGCCCGGCGATGAAGGCGGCCCAGGCCGCGGTGGCCGGCCAGGCCGAGGGTGGTCGGGTGGCCGCCGAGGTACGCCGACAGCTCGGTCTCTGACTTCCGGCAGGGTCAGCGGGCGGCAGGACGTTTCGTAGCCGCCCGCCGGTCCGGACAGACGAAACGGGCGGGCACCCCTGAAGGGTGCCCGCCCGTTGTGTCCTACCCGTCGGTTCAGCCGCCGGGGCGACCACCGGGTCGGCCCCCGGGCTGACCGCCGGGCTGACCGCCCGGAGTGCCGCCGGTGTTGCCCGGCGTGCCGCCACCGCTGCTGACCTCGATGGTGACCACGCCACCCTTGATCGTGCGTCCGTCCGGGCTGGTGCCGGCCGCTTCGCCCGCCTTGCAGGAGGACGGCACCTTGGCGCTGGAGACGACCGGTTCGAAGCCGGCGCCCTTCAGCCGGGACTTCGCGGTGTCCACTGAAACGCACTTGACGTCGGGGATGCTGCGCTGGTCACCCTGGGAGATCTTCTGACCCGGCGCGTCGAAGTCAACCTTCGGCTTGCCCTTCATCGCGTCCCGCAGCGTCTCCCAGACCGGCGGGTTGATGCCGTCCTTCTCCGCGTGCTTCATCTGCACGTTGGTCTGCGGCCAGTCCGGGTCGGCCATGATGCCGGCGACCGCGTACTGCTTGGTCATCGCGACCAGCGCGGCGGTCTTCTCCGAGTCGGTGGTTCCGGACTTGCCGGCCACCGGGTAACCGACGTCGCCGCGCACGTTTCCGGCGGTCGCTCCCGCGCACCGGGACGACGACGACTTGTCACCGACCGGGCACCGGGCCGCGTCCACGGCGGCGCGGGCCACCTCGGTGCTGAACCGCTTCTCGCAGCGCGGGTTGGCGATGTCCAGCTTGTTGCCCTCCGGGTCGCGGATCTCCTGCACCGGGATCGGTTCGCAGTACTTGCCGTCCGCGGCCAGGGTGGCGTAGGCGTTGGCCAGGTCCAGCGGGGTGGTCTGCGAGACGCCCAGGGTGAACGCGCCCCACTGGTGCGCGCCCTTCTCCAGAGTCAGATCTTCCTCGGACCGGAAGTTGATGCCCAGCCGCTTGGCGGCCTTGACCACGTTCTCGGCGCCAACCTGCTGTTGGAGCGGCACGAAGTAGGTGTTCACCGACCGACCGAACGCGGTCCACATGTTGTGTGGGCCGGCCATGCTCTCGGTCGAGTTGGTGGGGCAGTAGAAACTGGTCCCCGGGCAGGCTGCCGGACCAGGGCGGATGATGTATTCCGACTTGAACTGCTTCGGCGCGTTCATCGAGTAGCTGAGCGGGATGCCCTTTTCCAGCGCCGCGACGATGGTGAACATCTTGAACGTCGACCCGGCCTGGTAGCCGGTGATGCCGTCACCACCGGTGAGCAGCGGGTTGACAGTCGCCGGGTAGTTGCCCCGAATCTTCTTCTTGCTCTTCGCCGGATCGCTGGAGATCTTGTTCTTCGGGTTCTTCGGGTCGTCGAGCTTGAACTGCCGGTTGACCGCGAGCGCCCGCACCCGGCCGGTGCCCGGCTCGACGACCGCGACCATCGCGGCTTCCTTGCTGTTCTCGCTCTTGGCCTTACGGACCGCCTTGTCCGCGGCGCGCTGCGCCTGGACGTCGATCGAGGTCACGACGGTGTAGCCACCGCTCTTGAGCCGGCGCTCCCGGTCGTACCTGGACGAACCGAACGTCTCCTGATCCATCCACCAGCGGTAGAAGTAGTCGCAGAAGAAGCCCCAGCTGTTGACGTTGGCGGCGACGCAGCCGTTCGGGGTGCGCTTGTCCTTCACCACCAGCTTGGTCGCCTTGGCGGCGTCCGCCTCCTGCTGGGTGATGGCCTTGATGTCGACCATGTTCTGGATGACGTAGTCGCGGCGATCCAGCGCGAGCGGGTAGCCGAGTTCGGTGGTCGGGTCGTTCGTCGTGGGCGCCTTGACCATGCCGGCCAGCAACGCCGCTTCCTCGATCTTCAGCTTGCTCGGCGGCTTACCGAAGTAGACCTGGCTGGCGGCGTAGATGCCGTACGCGCCGTTGCCGAACGAGGCGAGGTTGAGGTAGCGGGTGAGGATCTCGTCCTTGGAGAATTCCTTGTCGACCTGGAGGGCCAACCGCATCTCGCGCAGCTTGCGGGCGCTGGTGTCCTCGGTTGCCGCGACGACGTCCGCCGGGTGGGTGGCCGAGTACGCGATGGCCAGCCGGACGTACTGCATGGTCAGCGTCGAGGCGCCCTGTCGGCCGGAGCCTTCGCTCTGGTTGTTGACGAACGCACGGGCGACACCGTTGATGTCGACGCCGTTGTGCTTGTAGAAGTCATGGTCTTCGGCCGCGATGATGGCCTTCTGCATGAACGGCGAGATGTCGGCGAGCTTGACGTCCCGCCGGTTCTCGTCGTACATCGTCGCGAGCGGGGTCTTGCCGTCCGATGCCATCAGGTAGCTGATCTGTGGCGCGCGGGCCACCGTCAGCTCCGTGGGCAGGGCACCGAACGTCTCGGCGCCGGCCTTCGCGGCCAGGCCGGACATCGCTACCGCGGGGAAGGCCGCCGCAGCGACCACCACGCCGGCCAGCAGGCCACACACGAGTAGCGATGCGGCGTTGGTCAGCACATTGTGGTCACGTTTCCGCATCCAGGTCACCTCGACAGGGTACGCGAGTAGGGAACGAGGGGCGCTGGGGCGTTCTTTCCCCATTTCCTGCGCGCGCTGCCCTCGTTGTGCTAAACGCACGACCCCCGCTACTTGGTTGCGTGTGACCTGGCGTGAGTCTCCTCCGATTCAGTGAGGCGGCGCAGCGTTATCGCTGACCTCGGCGGGGTAACCGGCGGTCGAAGGCCCGGGAAGCCGGGACTGTCCGAAATGATGGATTTCGCCGACAACGTTGCGTAATCAGTCGACTACAGAGCATGATGGGGGCGGCGACAGCGCCAGATGTCGTCCGCGCCGCCTTGGGGAAGGCAGGCCGGGCGATCGGGGGGAATTGCCGGCTGACGTGCATCGACGAGGTCGGTAGGTACTGCAAGGGGGGACGTGTACACATGGGCATGATCACTGACTGGCCGTCACTGGCGGCATGTCAGAACGGGGACCCGGACGCGTTGTTCGTACAGGGCGCCGAACAGAACGTGGCGAAGCGGATCTGCCGGAGCTGCCCTGTTCGGTACGAGTGCCTGGCCGACGCGTTGGACAACCGGATCGAGTTCGGTGTGTGGGGCGGCATGACCGAACGCGAACGGCGGGCGCTGCTGCGTCGTCACCCCCAGGTGACGAGCTGGCGCAAGATGTTCGAGGCCGCGATGAAGAAGAACAGCAAGGACAAGGCCGGCAAGGACAAGATTCTCGTCAGCGCGGCCAACTGACGCCGGTCACGACCGGCTGATCGCCGCGCCGATCGTCCGTAGCCCGTCGACGTCGTGCACGTCGGCGGGCTGCGCCGTGACCGAAACCGCCGGCACAGTCGGGAAGGCCTCCGTGAAGCGCGCGGCGACCTGCTGCTCGCGTACCGCCTGACGAGCCAACGCCGCGTGCGCCCGCAACACCTCGGCGGTGGCCTCATGCCCACCCAGCTGGGTCAGCCGCTCGGCGGCGACCTGGCTCTGCTCGGCGTCCAGCGCCGGGACCGCCGGGCGGTGCACCCGGTTGAGCACCAGGCCGGCCAGCGGCATTCGCTCGTCGCGCAGCCGGCCCGCGAAGTAGGCGGCCTCCCGGACCGCGTCCGGCTCCGGCGTCGCGACCAGCAGAAAGGCCGTCTCCCCAGCCTGGAGGATGCGGTACGTCTGCTCGGCGCGCTGCCGGAAACCACCGAACATCGAATCAAGTGCCGCCACGAAGCCGGACAGGTCGGTGAGCAGCTGCGCGCCGAGCACCTTCTGCACCACCTTCGAGAACATCCCGAACGAGGCCGTGACCAGGCTGAACATGCTCCGCCCGCCGCTGCGCGCCGGAGCCAGCAGCAGTCGCAGCATCCGGCCGTCGAGGAAACGGGAGAGCCGAGCCGGCGCATCCAGGAAGTCCAGTGCCGAGCGGGACGGTGGGGTGTCCACCACGATCAGGTCCCACTCGCCCCGGGCGTGCAACTGACCCAGCTTCTCCATCGCCATGTATTCCTGCGTGCCGGCGAAGGTCGAGCTCATCGCCTGGTAGAACGGGTTCGCGAAGATCTCCGCGGCCTTCGTCGGGTCGGTGTGCTGCAACACCACGTCGTCGAAGGTGCGCTTCATGTCCAGCATCATGGCGTGCAACTCGCCGCCGCTGCTCTCGACGTCGATCCCCTTGACCTGGCGAGGGGTGTTGTCCAGCTCGGTCAGGCCCAGCGACTGGGCCAGCCGGCGGGCCGGGTCGATGGTGAGCACCACAGTGCGTCGGCCGTGGTGCTCGGCGGCCCGCAGCGCCAGCGCCGCGGCCGTGGTCGTCTTTCCCACTCCGCCGGCACCGCAGCACACGACGATCCGCACGCCTGGGTCGGCGAGGATCTGGTCGACGTCCAGCTGCGGCGCCGCGTCTTCGGAAGGCACCAATCGAGCGTATCGGGCCGGTGGGTCCGCGCGCCCGTGCTGCGCTCAGGTGTGAGTCATTCGGCGCGGATGAGGGCCTGGGCCAGCGTTGCGAGCCCCGCCCGATCCACCCCGTCGGGCAGCAACGGCAGCTCGATCATCGGCAGCCCCAACTCCACCAGGTCGGCGCGGAGCGAATCTTCCAGTTCGCGCCGGATGAGCTGGTCGCGCGCCTCATCGTGCAACCCGGCCACGGTGTCCCGATCGGCCGGCAGCCCGGCGGCGACCAGCCCGCGCTTCAACTCGGCGGCGGTGACCGCCGCTCCGACGGGCAGCGGCGGTCGGACTCCGTTGACGAGTACCTTTCCGACGCCGAAGCCGAGGGCGGTCAGGTCGGCGATCGCGTCGACCGTCTCCTGGATCGGCATCTCCTCCAGCAGCGTGACCACGTGCACCGCTGTCATCGGGGACCGCAGCAGCGCGGCGACCCCCTCGCTCTGGGTCTTGATCGGGCCCACCTTGGCCAGCCGGGCCGTCTCCGCCGTCACGTTGAGGAACCGGCCGATCCGCCCGGTCGGCGGGGCGTCCAGCACCACCGCGTCGTACGCGCGCCGCTGCCCGGTCTTGCGGGTGGTGGCCTCCTTCACCTTGCCGGTGAGGAGGACGTCCCGCAGGCCGGGCGCGATGGTGGTGGCGAAGTCGATGGCGCCGAGCTTGCGCAGTGCCCGGCCCGCCGCGCCCAGTTTGTAGAACATGTCCAGGTACTCGAGCAACGCCTCCTCGGCGTCCACGGCGAGCGCGCGCACCTCACCGCGGTCCGGCGCGTCGGCGAGGTGACGTTCCTCGTAGGGCAGCGGCTCGATGCCGAACAGTTGGGCGATGCCCTGCCGCCCCTCGACCTCGACCAGCAGGGTGCGCCGGCCGCCGGCGGCGAGCGCCATGGCCAGCGCCGCCGCCACGCTGGTCTTACCGGTGCCGCCCTTGCCGGTCACCACGTGGAGACGGGCGGGCCACCCGGTACCGGCCGGGTCGATCGGACGCTCAGCTGCACACACCCGTCGAGCCTATCCAGGCTGGGCGGTCAGGCGACCTCG
The DNA here is from genome assembly GCF_040648775.1 of Micromonospora sp. NPDC049089. NCBI lineage: Bacteria > Bacillati > Actinomycetota > Actinomycetes > Micromonosporales > Micromonosporaceae > Micromonospora > Micromonospora sp. NPDC049089. The sequence continues at coordinate 10,691 of NZ_JBEZEH010000075.1, read as the reverse complement.
CAGACCCACCAACCCGTCTTCTGCACCACAGTGAAGCGCAACTCCTGGTCGGCCACCTTCTCGTCGGCGGTGGTCATGGTGAGCCGGGTGGAGACGGTGGCCCGTTCCCCGGTCTGGTTGTCCACCTTCGGGGTGGTCCACCGGAAACGCGGGTTCTGATAGGTGGAGGCGTACTTCTCCACCTCGGCCACCTTCGCGGCGATCTTGTCGTCGTCGCGGGAAGCGGCGCAGACGTGACCGGCCGCCTTGGTCGCGTCGCGATCCTTGTAGACCGCGGTGAGGAACTCGTCGACGGCGACCGCCGGCTCCTTGGCACCCTCGCCGGTCTCGGCATCGCGCAGGGTCAGGAAGGCCACCACGCCACCCCCGACGCAGAGCACCATGATCACGACCAGGGCCATCGCCGCGATCAGCAGACCGCGCTTCTTCTTCGGCGCGGGCGTGCCCTGGTAGGGCGGATAGGCCGGCGGGGCCGGAGGGATCGACGAGGAGTTCGGGGCACCCGGCTGCGTCGGTGCGGCCGCCGAGGAGGGGCCGCCAGGCCCTTCCGGCTGCCCGGCGCCGCCCAGTTGCCCGGGGAAGACCGGCTGGCTGGGGCCGCCGATCTGCCCGGGGAGGGCCGGCTGCCCGGGGAAGGCCGGCTGCCCGGGGAAGGCCGGTGAGGTGGGGGCGGCGGGGAGTGCCGGCTGAGCGGGCGAGGCGGGGAGAGCGACCTGCCCGGGCGGCGGCGCGGGGGTCGGCTGGCTGGGGATGGTCGGTGCGCCGGGCTGACCGGCGGGATCCGGGTGGGCCGGCGGGTGGGCGGGTGTGCCGGCCTGGTCGCCGCTGGGCGGGTGGGTCATGTCGTTCCCCCAGGGGTGCGGCGCCCGCCGCCACCCCTGGCGCCGAGCGTGATCGAGCGGGCGGCCGGGCGCTGCGCGACCGTCCGACCGGAAGGGTAGCGGTCGATGACCGGATCGGTGTCGCCCCTGCCTGTCGAGCGGGCCGGCGATCCGGTGAGCGGTACCCGCGCCGGTTTCGGTGTCGGGCCTCCGACCTGCGGTGTGTCGCATATGTGACTGTTGATGACCTCTTGTGCGCGTCCTGTTGGCGGGACCGCAGCCACAGACCTACCTTCGTCCCCGTGCGGGGGCCGGAACGGACGAATGGGTCCGGGCCGGAAGCATGGTCCGAGAGGTACGACCGGAGGCAGTGCATGCGCGACGCGGACAACATCCCTCGCACCCAGTTCCCGACGAACGAGCGGCCCCGCCGGCTCGGGTCCGTGGTCGAGGCCGGCGGGCAGGTCACCAACCAGCCGATCAACGAACGGTCGTACCGCCGGATGCCGGAGCAGGCGGAGACGGCCCGGGTGCCGAGCCAGCCCGCCGAGCGGACCCGCGAGGACGACGAGCCGGGCTTCGTCATCCACCTGCCGATCCGGGTGCCGAATCTGGCGGCGGCGACAGTGCTGGCTGGCCGGGTCGCGGTGTCCCTTGGCTTCCTGCCCGAGTTGGACGCCGGCGAGACCACCGTCTCCAACGCCGACGATCAGAACAACCGGCACCGGGTCTTCTGTGACCTGCTGCTGCCCGATCGGTCCCGCTGCCCCCAGGGGTACGAGCACGAAGGGTGCTGCGGGGAGCTGCCGGCCGCGCCGGAGCAGCGTCCCGTACCTCGTCCGGCCAGCGGACCGTAGGCTGTCCCTCGAACAATTCCGCACCGAGAGGGAGCCCTTCAGCGATGCAGAAGTGGGAATACTCCACGGTCCCGCTGCTGGTCCACGCGACCAAGCAGATCCTCGACAACTGGGGCGAGGACGGGTGGGAGCTCGTCGCCGTGGTCCCCGGCCCGAACCCGGACCAGCTGGTCGCCTACCTGAAGCGGCCCAAGGCGTGAGCAACGGTCCGCACGCGAAGCTCGCCGAGCTGGGTCTCGAACTGCCCGAGGTCGTGCCGCCGGTAGCCAGTTACGTCCCGGCCGTGCAGTCCGGGCAGCACGTGTACGTTTCCGGCCAGTTGCCGATGGCCGAGGGCAAGTTGCTGGCGACCGGCAAGGTCGGCGCCGGGATCTCCGCCGAGCAGGCGAAGGATCTGGCCCAGCGGTGCGGGCTCAATGCGCTGGCCGCTGTCGACTCGCTGGTCGGCCTGGAGAACGTGGTCAAGGTGGTCAAGGTGACCGGGTTCGTGGCCTCCGCGCCCGGCTTCACCGGTCAGCCCGCCGTGATCAACGGTGCCTCGGATCTGTTCGGCACCGTCTTCGGGGAGGCCGGCCGGCACGCGCGCAGCGCGGTGGGCGTGGCCGAGTTGCCCCTGGACGCCCCGGTGGAGATCGAGCTGATCGTCGAGGTCGCCTGACGCGTCCCCATCGCCCCCCGATCTTGCACTTTCTGCCCGGACGAAAGCCCTGAACGGGGATGAATCAGGGGCCGCAAGTGCAAGATCGTGGGGTGTGGCGAGCGGGGTCGTACGATCGCAGCCATGAGCGGGCACGTGACGGGGGCGGTGGCGGCGCTTGCCGACGAGTTGCCCCGCTGGGTTTCACTGCTGCGTGCGCCGAACCCGGGGCCGATGACCCTCGACGGCACCAACACCTGGGTGCTGCGCGCCCCGGCGGCCGAGTCCGGCATCGTTGTCGACCCGGGGCCGGCGGACGAGGGGCACCTGACCCGGATCGCCGAGCACGGCCCGGTCGGGCTGATCCTGATCACCCACGGCCACCCCGACCACACCGAGGGCGCGGCCCGGCTGAGTGAGCTGCTCGGCGGCGTGCACGTGCTCGCCGCCGACCCGGCGCACACCATCGGTGGTGAGCCGCTGACCGAGCCGGGCGAGCACTTCGGCGGCTTCGGTCTGCACATCAGGCTGTTGCAGACGCCAGGGCACACCGCCGACTCGGTCTGCTTCCTGGTCGAGCACGGCGACGAGCGGGTGGTGCTCACCGGTGACACCATCCTCGGCCGGGGCACCACCGTGGTCGCCCATCCCGACGGTCACCTCGGTGACTATCTGAGCAGCCTGGAGCTGCTGTCCGCGTACCGGGGAATCCCGGCGCTGCCGGGACACGGCCCGGCGCTGGCCGACTGCGCCGCCGCCGCCGACTTCTACCTCGCCCACCGCCGGGCCCGGCTCGACCAGGTCCGGGCGGCGGTCGCCGGCGGCGCCCACACCCCCGCCGACGTGGTGGCGACGGTCTACGCGGACGTCGACCGCTCACTCTGGTGGGCGGCCGAATGGTCGGTCCGGGCCCAGTTGGAGTATCTGGGCGTCGACACCGGGGAATCCGCGCCCGGGGTCAGTGGGTTGGAGCACATGTGACCTGCCCCGTGTGTGGAACCGTTGCCGTTCCCGGTGCGCGGTTCTGCCACAACTGTGGCGCCGCGCTGCCGGCCGCCGCCACGTTGCCGGCAGCCGAGCGCCGGGTGGTGACGGTGCTCTTCGGCGACCTCTCCGAGTTCACCTCCTGGTCGGAGGATCTCGACCCGGAGCGCGTCGGCGCCGTCACCGACCGGGTGCTCGCCGCCCTCGCCGGTGCCGTGAAGACGTTCGGCGGGCACGTCGACAAGCTGACCGGTGACGGCATCATGGCGGTCTTCGGTGCCCCGGTGGCGCACGAGGACGACGCCGAACGCGCCGTCCGGGCCGCTCTGTCCATGCAACGGGCCGTCCGCCGGGTGCTCGACGACGAGCGGGGCGGCGGCGCGCCGCTCGGGCTGCGGGTCGGGCTGAACACCGGCGACGTCATCGCGGGCATCCAGGCCGCAATCGAATACACGGTCATCGGCGACACTGTGAACACAGCGGCCCGGCTCGCCGACGCCGCCGCCGTCGGGGCCGTCTACGCCGGTGGACGCACCGCTGCGGCCACCAGGCACGTCTCCTCCTGGCGGGCGCTGCGCCCGCTGCGGCTCAAGGGCAAGCGTGAGCCGGTCGAGGCGTACGAGCTGCTGGGTCTGCTGGACGCGCCGGGCACCCGCTCGGGGCTCGGCGACGAGGCGCCGTACGTCGGCCGGGAGACGGAGATCGGCCGGGTCGCCGGCCGGCTCGCCGAGGTGATCGACCAGGGCGACCCGCGGGTGCTGTTGATGACCGCCGAGGCGGGCATCGGCAAGTCCCGGTTCGCCGCCGAGGTGGAACGCCTCGCCGCCGGTTACGACGTCGGTGCCGGCCGGTACGCGGCGCACACCGGGGCCCGGGTGCTCTCGGTGCGCTGTGCCGCGTTCGGGGAGCGGCGACGGCTCGCGCCCCTGGCCGATCTGGTGCGGGCCGCCGTCGGTCTGCCCAGCGACGCGTCCACCGCGTTGACCCGCCCGGCGGTCGAGGAGCGGCTGCGCCGGCTCGGGCAGCGGCTCGCCCGCTCCGGTGCGGAGACACCGCCGATCGCCACGGAGCAGCTGCTGGCCCTGCTCGGCTACGCCGAACTCCCGGCGCACACCGGCGGCGACAGCGGCGAGTGGGGCGGCTCGGGCACTCCGGCCGCAGACGCCGAGGTGGTGCCGAACGCGGTCGCCGATCTGCTCAGTGGGCTCGCCTCGGAGGCGCCGCTGGTGATCGTGGTGGACGACCTGCACGATGCCACCGCCGAGACGATCAAGGTCCTCGGGTTGACCCTGTCCAAGCTCACCGGCCCGGTGCTGGTGCTGCTGCTCGGCCGCCCCGAGTTGGTGCGTACCGCTGGGGCGCTGACCCGGGTCGCGGACGCCGAGGTGCACTCGCTGCCGCCGCTGCGCGGTGCCGACGCGGCCCGGCTGCTCACGACTTACCTCGGCGGCGGCAAGCTGCCGCAGGCCGACACCGACCGGTTGCTCGCCACCGCGCAGGGCAATCCGTTCTACCTGGCTGAGCTGGTCACCCTGCTTATCGAACGGGGCGCGCTGACCACGGAATCTGTCCGTGCCGCCGCTGACCGGCCAGGCTCCGGCGATCGGGACCAGAGTGGGGCGAACGGCTGGCGGTTGGTGCCGGGGTCGCTGGGCAGCCGGCTGCTCTCCCGGGACCTCGCCGCCGTGCTCGCGGCCCGAATCGACGCGTTGCCGCCGGACGCCCGGTCGGTGCTGCGCGACGCGGCGGTCACCGGTGACACGGTGCCGACCGGCGCGCTGGAGGCGATGCGGGAGCTGCGCGGTGGCCGCGACGGCAGGCCGTCGGCAGTGGTCGCCGTCGAGCTCGACCGGGCGGTCGAGGAGTTGCTGCAACGCCGCATGCTGCACCGTTCTCGTACCGGCTACTCGTTCGCGACGCCGCTCATGCGGGAGGCCGCGTACGCCGGGGTGAGCAAGGCCGAGTTGGCCGAGCGGCACGCCGCGCTGGCCCGGTGGGCGGCGCCGGCCGACGAGGCCACCGTCAGCACTGTCGGCGGGTTCACCGACGAGGCCCGGGACGACTTCGTGGCGATGCACGTCGAGCGGGCCGCCACGCTCGCCGACGCGGTGAAGCTGCGCCCGGACGCGCCGGCCCGTGCGGTGGTTCCGCTCGGCGTGGCCGCGCTCGGACGGGCCGCCCGCCGGTCGCTCTCCGCCGGTGAGCCGGCCATGGCCGTCGAGTACGCCGAGCGCGCCACCGAACTGGCCCGCGACGGGGTGCCGGCAGCCGACCGGGTGGTGCACGCGCGGGCGTTGCTCCAGGTCGGCCGGGTCGCCGACGCGTTGGCGTACGCCGAGAAGATCGCCGCGAACGCGGGGGACGAGGTCACCCGGGTCAGTGCTCTCCTGCTGGCGGGGCAGGCCCAGGAGACCCTCGGCGATCAGGGCCGGGCGGTGACCGCCTGGCAGGAGGCGTTGCAGGTGGCCACCGAAGGCCGACTGCCCACGCAGCGTGCCACGGCGATGCGCCGGCTCGGCATGGCCGACTTCGTGGCGGGGCGGCTGAGTCAGGCGAGCAGCCGGTTGGCGGCCGCGTACCAGGTCAGCCTCGGTGCGCAGGATCGACGCGGGCAGGCGTGGTCCCTGCAGAACCTGGCCTGGGTGACCACCACCCGGGGTGACTTCGCCGGGACCGACGCGGTGCTCGGCCGGGCCGCCCGACTCTTCGCCGAGTTGAAGGACCCGTACGGGCGGGCCTGGCTGCGCGGCACCACGGCGTTCGCCCGGCTGCTCGCCGGCCGGCTGCGCGAGGCGTGTCGGATGGCGCAGGTGTTCCTGCCGTTCGGCGAGCGGGTCGGTGAGGCGTGGGCCGTGGGCACGCTGCGGGCGGTGGCGGCGTTCGCCACTGCCGAGCTGGGGGACCTGGCCGAGGCGGACCGGGAGGCCCGGCGGGCGTACCGGGAGTTCGCCGCCGCGTCCGACGACTGGGGGCGCGGGTTCGCCCTGGTGGTCCGGGCGGTGGTGGCGCGCGGCCTGGGCGAGCCGGAGCACGCTGCGGACCTGCTCACCGACGCCCTGGCGTACGCGGAGCGCACCTCGCATCCGCTGCTCACCGGAATGGCCGGCACGCTGCGCGGCTTCGTCGCGTTGGACATGGGCGACTGCGAGACGGCCGAGCGGGTGGCCCGCGCGGTGCTGACCGCCGTGGAGCCGCACAACCCGCAGGCCCCGGCGCAGGTGGCGCCCCGGGTGTTGCTGGCGACGGCCCGTCTCGCCGCCGGCGACTCGGCGACAGCGGTCGGGCTGCTCGCCCCGGTGGCCACTGCCGCCGCGAACGCACCCTCGCTGTTGTTCTCCCGTCGTCAGACGATGGCTCAGTACGCTGCGGCGCTGCTCGCTCACGGTCAGCGGGAGCAGGCGTTGGACTGGGCTCGTCGGGCGGTCACCGCGCCGGCCGAGGACGTGCGCAGCCAGGTGATCGCGGCGAGTGTGCTGGCCGAGGCGTTGGCTGCCTGCGGTCGTCCGGCGGAGGCGCTGTCCTGCGCGCAGGAGGCCGTTCGCCTGGCGTACGCCACCGAGCAGCGCAGCGAACGAGCGGCAGCCGACGCCCTGCAAACCCGCCTGTCCGCCCTGGTCTGACCTCCGCCCACTGCTGTTGATCAAGAGGTTTCGGTCAGATTCCGGCCCGCCGGTGACCGAAAGCTCTTGATCAACGCGACCCCGGGGGGTGCCGGTTCTGCCGGTTCTGGGGATGTGGTGGTCGGGGGGAGCGGCTAGCGTGTCACCACCGCGTACGGGTCCACAGTGGTGACCCTCGCCGTGCCTGGGGAGGCCCTTCATGAAGCTGCCGCGATCCATCGCGGGCTGGACCATCGCGGTCTTCGGCGTGTTGGCGCTGGTGATGGGCGCGGTCGGGCTGCTCTGGCCGGAGGCGCAGCTGCGCATGCTCGGGTTCGAGGTGCCGGCGACGCGGGCCGTCGGTGATCACACCGGGACGTTCCTGCTGGCGTCCTCGATGGCGGCCTTCAACATGGGCGTCTACTACCTGCTCGCCACGGTGACCGAGTGGCGGGCGTTCTACCGGTTCACGGTGGTCTTCCGGCTGGTCACGTTCACCGTGTTCACCATCGCGGTGCTGGCCGACATAGCTCCCGACCGGTTCTTCGGGGTGGCGGCGTGGGAAGGGCTGGGCGCCGTGGCCACCGCCGTCGGCCTGCGTCTGGACGCCCGGCGGGGAACCCCGGCCGGCGGGGTCGGATCGTCCGAGGGTGCCGGGACGACTGCGGTCGCCGAGGAGGGTACCGGTCCCGCCGGTGCGGCTCCGGCGGACGCGGTGCGCTGAGCCATCGGTCGGGTTGGGTATTTTCGAGCGGTGACCGACACCCCGACCGGCGGCGTGCCAGTGCCGATCGTGCCCGGCCTGACTGATTTGCGGGTCTTTGCCCGGGGCGGGTACGCGACCGTCTACCGGGCCACCCAGATCTCCGTGGGTCGCGAGGTCGCCGTCAAAGTGGAGAACCGGACGCTGGACAGCGAGCGCGATCAGGCCCGCTTCCTGCGCGAGGCGCGGGCGGCCGGTCGGATGTCGTCCCACCCGCACGTGGTGGACCTCTTCGACGTCGGGGTCACAGTCGATCAGCACCCCTACCTGATCATGGAGCTCTGCGACGGCTCGTACGCCGAACGGATGCGCACCTCACCGCTCGGCCCGGTGGAGGCCCGCGACCTCGGCATCAAGATCGCGGACGCGCTGGCCCACTCGCACGCCGCCGGGGTGCTGCATCGGGACGTGAAACCGGCGAACATCCTCCACTCGCACTTCAACTCGGCGGTGCTCGCCGACTTCGGGCTCGCCGTCCTCGCCGAGCACCGGGACGCCTCGGTCACCCTGGAGGTGCTCACCCCGGCGTACGCGCCGCCGGAGATGTTCAGCCACAGCCCGCCGTCCCCGGCCGTCGACGTGTACGCGCTCTGCGCCACCCTCTACGCGGTGATGCACGGGCGGCCGCCGCGCTGGCAGTCCGAGCGCAACCCGAGCCTGGTCACCGTGCTGGAGATGTTCAACCAGCCGCTCCCCTCGCTGCCCGGGGTGCCGGACGAGCTGATCGACGTGCTGCGCGTCGGCATGGCCAACGATCCGGGCGAGCGTCCGTCCGCCCTGGAGTTGCACGACCTGCTCAACAACCTGCCACTCGGCTCGCCGGCGGCACCCGTCAGCGGCGCTCCGGTCAGCGGTGCCGCGACGCTCTCCGGCCCGTACGCGGCCAGCCAGCCGGTGCCCCGATCGCCCATCGAGGACACTCAGCGGGCGGACCCCACCGGTCGGCGTTGGCGGCGCTGGCTCTTCGGCGGTGCCGGGGTGCTCGCGCTCGCCGCCTCCGCGACCGCCGGTGCCTGGGTCGCCGACCGGGCACCGCCAACCACCCCGTACCCGTCGGCCACCCAGATCGCCGCACCGGCGACCGGGCCGCTGCCCGGCTGCTCCACCGGCACCGGTGCGCCCACCGCCCTGCCCGAGGGGGCCCGGTGTCTGCCCGAGCTGGAGTGCTTCGGCCCGATGCGGATCCGCGGCAGCCGCGCCGAGGCGGCTCGGCTGTCCTGCGCCGGCCGACACACCTGGGAGACGTACGCCGAGGGCATCCTGCCGGTGTCGCTGGTCGGCGCCGACTACGACGAGGTGACCGCCGCCGAGCCGGTGCGGCAGGTGTGCAGCGCCACGACGTTCCGGTTGACCACCGGGATCGGTGAGGCGACCGGCTGGCACCTGGAGGTGCTACCGCCGATCGACGGCAGCATTGACCGGACCTACCGGTGTCTGGCGGGGCGCGGCGTGGACGCGCTCACCGCGCCCACGCTCACCGGCCGCTGAGCCCGTCCGACCCGCGTCGGCGGTCACGCACCGCACGCAACGCGTCCCTGGGGTCGAGGGCATCGAGGGTGTCCGCGTCGATCCCGTACGGCATCAGCTCGGGCGGCCCGAAAGCTGCCGACCGGTCCGCCGGCTCCGGATCGTCGACCTGACGGGCGGCCGAGACCGCGACCCCGGCGACCATGGTCATTAGCACGCAGAGCAGCGCGAGAACCACGCCGAGGAGGTCCTGTCGGCGCCACACGACCAGCATGACCAGCGGCGCAAGGGCTCCCAGCGCCGCGAGCACCGCCACCGTGCGCGCATCGGGTCTGGACAATCGGCTCACGTGTCCAGCATGTCGCGACCTGGCCGGCTGTCAACCGCAGAGCCGACCGCCGCGCCGATCGACGTCGATCCGAGCCGTCCATTCGACAGGGTCCACCGCGTGCACACGGATTGGACAAGAACCGCTACTCTCGGTGTTCCGCAGGCCCTTCCGGTAGCGAGGTCGCCCATGAACTCAGGCAGTTCGCAGTCCCGGCTCCGCTCGATCGCGTCGACGCTGGCGGTCGCTCTCACCCTCGTGCTCGCCGCCGCGGCCGGTTGCGACAGCCGCAAGGAGCCGGACCTGCCCTCCGTGCAGGAGAAGATGCGCGAGACGCACATCTACGGTCAGTCGAAGCTGCGGATCGGTGTCGCCACCAACGAGCCGCTGATGGGTGAGTTGCGAAACGGCCAGCACGTCGGGTTCGACGTCGAGATCGCCCGGTACATCGCGGCCTCCCTCGGCTACGAGGGGGACCAGCGGCTGGAGTTCGTCTCGGTCGCGACCGAGGACCGTATCCCGTCGCTGCAAGGTGGCACCGTCGACCTGGTGGTGTCCAGCTTCTCCATGACGGAGGACCGTAAGCAGCTGGTCAGCTTCGCCGGACCGTACTTCGTCACCACGCAGGAGGTGATGGTGCCGATCCGACTCAAGGACAGGATCCGCACCATCGAGGATCTGCGCGACCCGGCGTACAAGGTCTGCACGAGCGGCGGCTCCACCACCGAGGCCGAGTTGGAGAAGCACCAGGTCAGGACATTCGTAGTCAAGGACGTCGGCGACTGCGTCGACGGCATCCGGAAGGGGCGGTACGACGCGGTCAGCTCCGACGAGTCGATCCTCGCCGGTTTCCTGGCCAGCTTCCCGAAGGAGTTCGAGCTCGTGGACATGCCGTTCGGCACCAGCGAGTTGCTGGGCATCGGCGTGCCGATCGGTGATCCCGCACTGCGCGACCTGGTCGCGTTCTTCCTACAGAAGAGCTACGTACAGGGCCGCGACGGAGATGCCAGCCCCTGGCAGACCGCGTACAACCGGACCCTGGGCCCCTGGCTGAAGGCCGAGAAGCGCCAGCCGCAGCCGCTGGAGGTGCCGAAGCTGGTCGACTTCGACGACAAGGCGCCCGCGAAGTGAGCGCGGCGCCGACCGCCACCGGCGGCGACGGGCCGGTCCCGCCGCCCCGCCCGTCAGTGTCCGGCGGCGACGCGGCGCCGATCGACGGTACGGGCGGAGCGCGT
>NZ_JBEZEH010000074.1:0-29314 GCF_040648775.1 Micromonospora sp. NPDC049089 | reverse complement strand
ACCGGTCTTGGCCTTCATCGGCCAGAGCTCCGGCTGTCGCGTGGTGGTGCCCTCAGGGTAGATCACGACCGCGCCGCCCTCGTCGAGCGCGGCAGGCGAGCCAGAGCATGCCGTACTTCTCGCGCAGCTGACGGCGGCGCAACAGCTCGACGATGGTGCCGAGGAGCAGCAGGCCGGTCAGGCCGGTGACGAGGGTGAGCTTCATGCGACCTTCCACGGGGCGGGTGGAGCGGGGGAGTGGAACGCGTCAACCAGGGCGCTGTGCCAGTCTGGAAGCGGGGGTAGACCCACGGCTGCCCAGCGGCTGTGCCCTAGCACACTGTACGCAGGCCGTGGAGCGGGACGTGGATACCGGTCGCTGGTGGTGGGTCGGATCCGGTCCGGGTCCAGTCCGGCCAGCGTGAACGCGGCGCGCGCCAACCCGTACCAGGTCGTCTGCCCGGCGCAGGTGCCGTGGTAGACGCCGGGCGGCGCGTGACCGGCCAGCGCCGCGTCGGCGAGCGCGACGAGCCGTTCGGCGAGCGCGTACGACCAGGTGGGTTGGCCGTGTTGGTCGTCGACCACGTCGAGGTGTTCGTGCTGGGTGGCGAGTCGGAGCATGGTGGCCACGAAGTTCGGGCCGTGCGCGCCGTAGAGCCAGGCGGTGCGTACGACGTACCCGGTGTCGGGCAGCAGCCGCGCGACGGCCTGTTCGCCGACCAGCTTGCTGCGGCCGTAGGCGTTGACCGGCGCGATGGGCGCGTCCTCCGGGTACGGGGTGTCCGCGTTGCCGGCGAGGACGTAGTCGGTGGAGATCTGGATCAGCCGTGTTCCGTCGGTGGCGCATGCCGCGGCCAGGTTGGCCACGGCGTGGCCGTTGACTGCCGTCGCCGCGGCCTCGTCGGCCTCGGCGGCGTCGACGTTGGTCCACGCGCCGGCGTTGATCACGAGGTCGTGCCCGGCGACGGCGGTGCGGACCGCGGCGGGGTCGGTGATGTCGAGGTCGGCGCGGGTGGCGGCGGTCACCTTGAGGTCGGGTCGTGCACCCAGCACGGCGATCAGGTCCCGGCCGAGCATCCCGCCCGCGCCGGTGACGAGGAGTCGGGTCATGCGGTCGGCGCGGACTTGAGGGGTTCCCACCAGTTGCGGTTGTCCCGGTACCAGCGGACGGTGTCGGCGAGGCCCTGGTCGAGGGTGATGCTGGGGTGGTAGCCGAGCTCTTCGCTGATCTTGGTGATGTCGAGGGAGTACCGGCGGTCGTGGCCCTTGCGGTCGGTGACCGGGACGACCCGGTCCCACCCGGCGCCGCAGGCGTCCAGGAGCAGGCCGGTGAGTTCCTTGTTGGTCAACTCGGTGCCGCCGCCGATGTTGTAGACCTCACCGGCACGGCCCTTCTGCTGGACGAGGGCGATGCCCCGGCAGTGGTCGTGCACGTGCAGCCAGTCACGGATGTTGCCGCCGTCGCCGTAGAGGGGGACGGTGCCACCGTCGAGCAGGTTGGTGACGAACAGCGGGATGACCTTCTCGGGGAACTGGTACGGGCCGTAGTTGTTGGAGCAGCGGGTGACGACCACGTCCATGCCGTGGGTGCGGTGGTACGACAGCGCGAGCAGGTCGGAGCCGGCCTTGGACGCCGAGTACGGCGAGTTGGGGGCGAGTGGCCAGGTCTCGGTCCAGGAGCCCTCGTCGATCGAGCCGTAGACCTCGTCGGTGGAGACGTGCACGAATCGTCTGGTGCCGTGGCGCAGCGCCGCGTCGAGCAGCGTCTGGGTGCCCAGCACGTTGGTGGTGACGAACGGCGCGGCGCCCGCGATGGAACGGTCGACGTGTGACTCGGCGGCGAAGTGCACGATCACGTCGTGGTCGGCCACCGCCTCGTCGACAACCACCGGGTCGCAGATGTCGCCCTGCACGAAACGCAGTCGCGGGTCGTCGCGGACGGGCTCGAGGTTGGCCAGGTTGCCCGAGTAGGTCAGCTTGTCCAGCACGGTCACGACGGCCGGCTCGAGCGTCGGCACGCTCTCCGCGCTGCCGAGGGGCTTGCCCAGCAGCAGGCGAACGTACTCCGACCCGATGAATCCGGCTCCGCCGGTGACGAGGATCCTCACGGGTCCGGAAGTATACGCGACGGGCGGGGCGGCGCCCGGTGTGTGACCCCCGCACGACGTGCCCGGGTGCGGCTAGGCTTCCCCGATGCGCGGAATCCTACTTGCCGGCGGCACCGGGTCCCGGCTCTGGCCGATCACCCGGGCGGTCTCGAAGCAGCTGATGCCGGTCTTCGACAAGCCGATGATCTATTACCCGCTCTCCACCCTGGTGATGGCCGGGGTCCGGGAGATTCTGGTGATCACGACTCCGGACGATCAGGACCAGTTCCGTCGGCTGCTCGGCGACGGCAGCCAGTTCGGGCTGCGGCTGGAGTACGTCAGTCAGGAGCGCCCGGAGGGCATCGCGCAGGCGTTCATCCTCGGCGCGGACTTCATCGGCGCCGAGTCGGTGGCGTTGGTCCTCGGCGACAACATCTTCCACGGCGTGGGTCTGGGTGGGCAGCTCGCCGACCACAGTGACCTGGTCGGTGGGCGGGTCTTCGCCTATCAGGTGGCCAACCCGCAGGAGTACGGCGTGGTCGACTTCGACGCCGATGGTCGGGTGCTCTCGATCGAGGAGAAGCCGGCCCGGCCGAAGTCCCGCTACGCGGTGCCCGGCCTCTACTTCTACGACAACCGGGTGGTGGACATCGCCCGCAAGCTCACCCCGAGCGCCCGCGGCGAACTGGAGATCACGGCGGTCAACGAGGTGTACCGGGAGACCGGGGAGCTGGCGGTGACGGTGCTGGATCGGGGCACCGCCTGGCTGGACACCGGCACGTTCAGCTCGATGATGCAGGCCGCCGAGTTCGTCCGGGTGGTCGAGGAGCGGCAGGGTCTCAAGATCGGTTGCATCGAGGAGGTCGCCTGGCGGGCCGGCCTGATCGACGACGCACAGCTGCGCGCGCTCGCCGAGCCGCTGACCAAGAGCGGCTACGGCACCTACCTGCTCGGTCTGCTCAGCGATCAGGCCGGCAACGACGGGGGTTCCTGGTGAAGATCCGGGAGCTGAGCATCGAGGGCGCCTGGGAGATCATCCCCCAGCAGCACGGTGACCCGCGCGGCATGTTCATGGAGTGGTACCGCTTCGACAAGCTCGCCGAGGTGGTGGGGCATCCGCTCCGGCTGGCCCAGGCCAACCTGTCGGTCTCCGCGCGCGGCGTGGTGCGCGGCGTCCACTTCGCCGACGTCCCGCCCGGGCAGGCCAAGTACGTGACGTGCGTGCGGGGCGCTGTCCTCGACGTGGTCGTGGACCTGCGGGTCGGCTCGCCGACCTTCGGTCGTTGGGAGGGCGTCCGGCTGGACGACACCGACCGTCGGGCGGTCTACCTCAGCGAGGGGCTGGGGCACGGGTTCTGCGCGTTGACCGACGACGCGACGTTGAGCTACCTCTGCTCGACCACCTACAACCCGACCGGCGAGCACGCCGTGCACCCGCTGGACGAGGAGTTGGGCATCGAGTGGCCCGCCGATGTCCCGTTGCTGTCCGCGCGCGACGACGCGGCGCCGACTCTGGCGCAGGTCCGCGAGCGGGGTCTGCTTCCGGAGTACGACAGCTGCCGGCAGTTCACGGCGAGCCTCGGTCCGGACGGAATGTCGCACTCAACCGGTATGTGACGGCGCTCGGGGCACGACCTGTGGTCTGACAGTGACGAACCGGGCCTCCGGGCGGCTAATGTCTCACCATGGAGCGGCGAATCTTCGGCCTCGAGACCGAGTACGGCGTCACCTGCACCTATCGCGGGCAGCGGCGGCTGTCCCCGGACGAGGTCGCGCGGTATCTGTTCCGTCGCGTGGTGTCCTGGGGCCGGTCGAGCAATGTCTTCCTACGCAATGGGGCCCGGCTCTACCTGGACGTCGGGTCGCATCCGGAGTACGCGACACCGGAGTGCGACTCGGTGACCGATCTCGTCGCCCACGACCGGGCCGGCGAGCGGATCCTGGAGGGCCTGCTCGTCGACGCGGAGAAGCGGCTGCACGACGAGGGCATCGCGGGTGAGATCTACCTGTTCAAGAACAACACCGATTCGGCCGGCAACTCGTACGGCTGCCACGAGAACTACCTGGTCTCCCGACACGGCGAGTTCGGCCGGCTCGCCGACGTGCTCATCCCGTTCCTGGTCACCCGGCAGTTGATCTGCGGGGCCGGCAAGGTCCTGCAAACCCCACGCGGCGCGGTCTACTGCCTCTCGCAGCGGGCCGAGCACATCTGGGAGGGCGTCTCCTCGGCGACCACCCGCAGCCGCCCGATCATCAACACCCGCGACGAGCCGCACGCTGACGCCGAGCGCTACCGACGGCTGCACGTGATCGTCGGCGACTCCAACATGAACGAGGTCACCACGCTGCTCAAGGTCGGCACCGCCGACATCGTGCTGCGGATGATCGAGGCCGGGGTGGTGATGCGCGACCTGTCCCTGGAGAACCCGATCCGGGCCATCCGGGAGGTGTCGCACGACATCACCGGCCGGCGCAAGGTGCGGTTGGCCAACGGCAAGGAGGTCAGCGCGCTGGACATCCAGCAGGAATACCTCGCCAAGGCCACCGAGTTCGTCGAGCGACGCGGCGGCGACCAGGCCGCCAAGCGGGTCGTCGAGCTGTGGGGCCGGGTGCTCAACGCGGTGGAGAGCGGCGACCTGGAGCCGGTCTCCCGGGAGATCGACTGGGTCAGCAAGTTGCGGCTGATCGAGCGCTACCAGCGCAAGCACGACCTGCCGCTGTCGCACCCCCGGGTGGCGCAGATGGATCTGGCCTACCACGACGTGCGCCGCGGCCGGGGCCTCTACGGGCTCCTGGAGCGCCGCGGCGACGTCGACCGGGTGGCCACCGACCCGGAGATCTTCGAGGCCAAGGAGACCCCACCGCAGACCACCCGGGCCCGGCTGCGGGGCGAGTTCATCCGGCACGCCCAGGAGAAGCGCCGGGACTTCACCGTCGACTGGGTGCATCTGAAGCTCAACGACCAGGCGCAGCGCACCGTGCTCTGCAAGGACCCGTTCCGGGCGTACGACGAACGGGTGGAGCGGCTGATCGCCAGCATGTGACCGGTTGCCGGCCCCGTCGACGCGCTACGTCGACGGGGCCGGTCAGCCCGGTGCGCCGAGCGGTTAAGCTGAGCGCGCCATGACGACTTCTGGACCTTCCGACCGCCCCGAGCGCGGCACCGAGCGGCAGAACTGGATCGAACGCCGGCGGGAGAAGATCCGCGCCGAGGTCGACCGTAACCGGCGCGGTGACTACACAGTGCCGACGTGGGTGCTGGCCCTGGCGCTGGCGCTCATCGTGGGCGGCTGGCTAGCCCTGATCTTCCTGGCCTGACCCGGACGCACCCTCTTCGGTCCGCGATGATCATGAGGTTATTGCCATGACACGCCGAGGCGGAGCGCAATAACCTCATGATCGACGCGGACTGGGCTGGGGTCAGGGGCGCAGGGTTGCCGCGTGGCGGCCGGCGGCGGCTGCTGCCAGGAAGTAGGCGTGGTCGGCGTCCAGGGCACGGCCCATGGTGGACAGGGGTACCGCGCTGGCCCGCAGCGCGGCGTCCAGACCGTCGGTGAGCACCCGGACGATCCGGTGTCGGGTCGCCAGGGGCGCCAGCGCCGCGTCCACCTCGGCGGCAAGGGCGGGGTCCAGGTCGTCGGGCACCACCAGCTCCGCCGCGGCGAGCGCCACCCGTCCGTACGCGGTGAGGCTGTGGTGTGACACGCCCCGGTGTCGGGGGCGGGCGTCGGCGTCGGAGATGCGCAGCGAGCCGACCGGCTTCCCGCCCAGCGTGGCGATCGCGTTGACCGCCTCGCCGACGGCGACGCCGGAGAAGCCCCACCGGGTTCCGGTGCCCAGGTTGCCGGGCCCCTGGGCCACGATCGCCACGTCCGCGTCGAGCACGTGGCGGGCGGCGAGCAGACCACCGTGCAGGGTGGTGGCCTCCAGGTCGCCACCGAACGCCTGCCCGACGGTGATCGTGCCAACCAACTCGTCCCGCAGCCCGGCGAGGGTACGGGAGAACCAGGCGGGCAGCGCCCCACCGTCGGTGAGCAGGTACGCCACCCGCGCCTGCGGGGCGTCGGCCCGGATGCCGGCCAGGATCGCCGGGAGCGCCGAGTGCAGGTCGGCGGTGACCACCGGCAGGCCGCCCAGGTCGTCCGCGTCGGCCAGCACGTCGCGGTGCGGGGAGGCTTCCTCGTCGACGCCGAGGAGGATCGGCTGCAACGGCGTGTAGCGGGCCTTGACCAGATGCCCGGCGTCGCGGGTGTCGGCGACCTCCGGCGGGTCCGGCGGCAGTCGGTCGGGCAGGGCGACCACCAGGGCGTACCCGCCGGTGCCCAGCCCCATCAGCAGCGCGCCCGCGTTGAGCAGCACCCGGTCGCCGGGCTGGGGCGTGCCGACCAGCTCCGGGTACGCGAGGGCCCGCATCCGCGTGCCGTCGGGCAGGTCGACGTCCAGCTCCACCGCCCCGGTCCACTGCCGTCGAAGCGTCGCCACCGTCCCCGTACGCCATCGCACCATGACGGGCACGCTAGCCGCGCGGGCGTGGCGGCCCGCGCCCGGGTGCGGGTCAGGTCGGTTCGGGGCCGCCGGCGTCCGGGCTCGGCCCAGCCTGGGTGTGCCGGGCGGTGCCGGTGGCGCCCGGCATCGAACGGGTCGGGTCGAGGAAGACGAAGCGGATCTCCGGGTACCGGTTGGTGAGCCGCCGCTCGGCCTCGTCGGCGCTGGCCTCGATCTGCGCGCCGGTGGCCTCGTCGCGGAAGTCGACCTTCGCGGCGACCAGGATGTCCTGCGGGCCGAGCTGCATGGTCAACAGGGTGTCGATGCGTTCCACCTCGGGCAGCCCGGCCAGATCCTGCTCGATCTCGTGTCGCAGCCGCTCCGGGACGGCCCGGCCGACCAGCAGCGACAGATTGTTGCTGGCGAGGATCCCGGCGACGGTCAGCAGCAGGAGCCCGATCAGGATCGACGCGACGCCGTCCCACACCTCGTCGCCGGTGGCGTGCGACAGACCGACGCCGAGCCCGGCCAGCACCAGACCGATCAGGGCCGCGCTGTCCTCCAGGAAGACCGCCTTGACGGTGGTGTCGGCGGTCAACCGCAGGAACCGCCGAGGCGTGGTCCGCCAGCGCCGCGACTCGCGGCGGACCTGCCGCACGGCCCGGGCCAGCGAGATCGACTCGATGACGAACGACACCCCGAGCACGATGTACGAGATCAGGTAGTCGCCGCTGTGCTTGTGCACCAGGATCGTGGTGACGCCGTGGGTGACGGCGAAACCGGCGCCGGCGACGAACGTGAACATGGCGGCGAAGAACGCCCAGACGTAGCTTTCCTTGCCGTACCCGAAGGGGTGTCGCTGGTCGGCCGGGCGGGCGCCGCGGCGCAGCGCCTGGAAGAGCAGCACCTCGGTGGTGGTGTCGGCGATCGAGTGCGCCGCCTCGGAGAGCATCGCGGCTGATCCGGAGATCAGCCCGGCGATCAGCTTGGCGACCGCGATGGCGAGGTTGGCCGCCCCGGCGACGACGACGGTGCCGACGCTCTCGCTCTCGGGTCTGGCCTCCGCTTGCGACATGAGGATCACCCTATGACCGCTGACGGCGACGCGCCGGGGGAGGCCCGATCCGAACAAGTGTGCGGCACGCCCGCGCGGGTGCGCGGTGTGGGCGGGTCGGCTGCTAGCGTCTACCGCGTGTCGCGGACCCGCACCGAACGCCTGGTCAACCTGGTGATCTGCCTGCTGTCCACGCGACGGTTCCTGACCGCCGCGCAGATCGCCGCGACCGTGCCCGGTTACGAGCACGATCCGGACGACGCGCGCGACCACGAGGCGTTCCAACGCAAGTTCGAGCGGGACAAGGCCGAGCTGCGCGAGCTGGGTGTCCCACTGGAGACCGGCACGGCGAGCGCCTTCGACGCCGAGCCCGGCTACCGGATCGCCCACCGTGAATACGCGCTGCCCGACATCCTCCTCGAACCGGACGAGGCCGCAGCGGTCGGCATCGCCGCCCGACTGTGGCAGCACGCCGGGTTGGCCGCCGCCGCGTCGTCGGGGCTGGCCAAGCTGCGCGCCGCCGGGGTGGACGTGGACCCGCAGGCGACCCTCGGCCTGGAGCCGATGGTCACTGTCGACCCGGCGTTCGCGCCGCTGACCGCCGCCGCCCGGGACCGCCGCGAGGTGGGGTTCGACTACCGGGTGCCCGATCGCGACGCGCCCACCCGGCGACGGTTGCAACCGTGGGGCGTGGTCTGCTGGCGCGGCCGGTGGTATGTGGTCGGCCACGACCAGGACCGGGAGGCGACCCGCTGCTTCCGGCTGTCCCGGGTCGTCGGCGCGGTCCGGGTGACTGGCGCCCCCGGCGCGTACGAGCCGCCGGCCAACGTCGACCTGATCAGCCACGTGGCCCGCTGGTCGGGTCCGGTGGAGCGCACCGGTCGGGCCACCGTGCTGGCCGCGCCCGGGCGGGCCGCCGGGCTGCGCCGTTGGGCGGTGGAGGTGACCGCCGGGCCGGACGGCGACTGGCTGGTCCTGCCGTACGCCGACCCGGACGGGCTGGCCGGTCATCTCGTCGGCTACGGCCCGGACGTGCGGGTCATCGACCCACCGGAGGTCCGCGAGGCGGTCATCCAACGACTCAAGGAGATCGCCGTGCGCCACGACGAGCTGGCCGTCGGCGGGGGTGCCCGGTGACCCGCCCGGCCGCCCGCAACGGCTCCCGCGCGTCCGCCGACCGGCTGGCCCGACTGCTCAACCTGGTGCCCTACCTGCTGGCCCGGCCCGGCATCGAGATCGCCGAGGCGGCCGGTGACCTGGGCGTCACCGAGCGCCAGCTCCGGGAGGATCTGGAGCTGCTCTGGGTGTGCGGGCTCCCCGGGTACGGCCCCGGTGACCTGATCGACATGGCGTTCGACGGTGACCGGGTGACCATCACCTACGACGCCGGCATCGACCGGCCGTTGCGACTGACCCCCGACGAGGCCCTGGCCCTCGTGGTGGCGCTGCGCATGCTGGCCGAGACGCCCGGGGTGGCCAACCGGGAGGCCGTCGAACGGGCCCTCGCCAAGATCGAGGCCGCAGGAGACCTGGTGGGCGCGCCGGTGGCGGTCCGGTTACCCGGGGACACCCCGCGGGTCGAGGCGCTGCGCGCCGCCGTGGAGGGCGGCAGGGCCCTGCGGATCACCTACTACACGGCCGCCCGGGACGAGACCACCGAGCGGGTCATCGACCCGCTGCGGATGCTGATGGTCGGCGGGCGGGCGTACGTGGAGGCGTGGTGTCGGCGCGCGGAGGCCGTCCGGCTGTTCCGCGCCGACCGGATCGACGCGGTCACCGAGCTGGACGAGCCGGCCACGGTGCCGCCCCAGGCCGTCCCGCACGACCTCACCGAGGGCGTGTTCCGCCCCTCGGCCGACCTACCGTTGATCACCCTGCGCATCGGTCGGGGCGAACGGTGGATCACCGAGTACTACCCGTGCGAGCGGGTCGAGGCCGGTGACGGCGACCAGTGGCTCGTCTCCCTGCGGGTCACCGACCTGGGGTGGGCCCGCCGGTTCGTGCTGGGCCTCGGCCCGGAGGTGACAGTGGTCGCCCCGGTGGAGTTGGCCGAGCAGGTGCGGGCGACGGCGGCCGCCGCGCTGGATGCGTACGCCGTGCCCGCGGCCGTGCCCCGGCTGCCCGAGGTCGACCCGGAGCGCGCGCCGTCGGGTGACCCGGCGGTGGCCGGCCGCACCCAGTAGGCTGACCGCCGTGCTGATCTGGATCGTGCTCGCGGTGGTGCTGCTACCTCTCGTGGTGCTCGCGTTGGCCGTGCGCCCGGTGCTGGCCCGGCTGCCCCGACTGCGCCGCGCCGCCGTGGCGTTGCAGCGGCGCGCTGCGGAGGCCGAGGCGCTGCGGGACACCGCCGAGGCGCTGCAACAGCGTGCCGAGGAAGTCCAACGTCGGCTCGACACCACGTCCCAGCGACTCGCGGTGATCAAGGCCAAGCGCGGCTGATCGGGCACGCACCCGGCGATGGTTGACGGATCATCGCGGGTTGGTCAAGACTTCACCCTCCCGCCCAGACCACCACCACCCAGCGGGTGGCAGGCAGCCGATCCGCACGTACGATGGGCTGCGTACCACCCCCCGGACACAGAGCGACTGGAGCTTCTCATGGGTGCCCTCAAGCCGTGGCACATCGCTGTTCTCGTGGTTGTGCTGATCCTGCTCTTCGGTGCGAAGCGGCTCCCCGACGCGGCCCGTTCGCTGGGTCGGTCGCTGCGGATCATCAAGGCCGAGACCAAGAGCCTGCAGGATGACGACCGCGACCTCGCCGAGAAGGCCGACGCGCAGACCGGCTACCAGCCGCTGCCGCCGCACGCCGGGCAGCAGGCGCCGTACGCTGGCCAGCCGCAGCAGGCCCCGTACCAGCAGGCCCCGCCGCAGCAGCCGGTCGTCGACCCGGTGCACCGCGTCCGCGACAACTGACCGAAGGGCCCCACTCCCGTGGCCTTCGCACTGCGTAAACGCGGCCCCAAGTCGTTCGAACGGGCCGCCGACGGCTCGATGACGCTCATCGAGCACGTTCGTGAGCTGCGCAACCGTCTGTTCCGCGCGTCCGTGGCGATCCTCATCGGGTTCGGCTTCGGTTTCTGGTTGGCCAAGCCGGTGCTGCACCTGCTCCAGCAGCCCTACTGTGACCTGCCGCAGGCCCGATATGTCGACGGCAAGTGCGAGTTCGTGCAGCTCGGCCCGGCCGACCTGTTCCTGCTCAACCTGAAGGTCGCGCTCTGGGTCGGGTTGATCGTGGCCGCACCGATCTGGCTGTACCAGCTCTGGGCGTTCATCGCGCCCGGCCTGCACCGGCACGAGCGGCGCTACGCGTACTTCTTCACCGCCCTCGCCGCGCCGCTGTTCGCGGCCGGTGCGGTGCTGGCGTACTTCGTCACGGCCAAGGGCTTGGAGTTCCTGCTCAGCATCTCGGACAGCGAGATCAGCACGACCTTGGAGATCACCAAGTACATCTCCTTCGTCACCAACCTGATCCTGTTGTTCGGCGTGGCCTTCGAGTTCCCGCTCGTCGTGCTGATGCTCAACTTCGTGGGCATCGCCAGCGCGAAGCGGTTGCTCAGCTGGTGGCGCGTGGCGATCTTCGTGTTCTTCGCGTTTTCCGCCGTGGTCACTCCGACGCCGGACCCGTTCGGCATGACGGCCCTGGCGATCTGCCTCTCCGCTCTCTACTTCGGTGCGGTGGGCGTCGCCTTCCTCAACGACAAGCGGCGTGGGCGCGGCAAGGAGATCTACGCCGGCATCGACGACGACGAGGTGTCGCCGTTGGAGTTCGACGCGGACCCGGTCGTGGCCGGGCAGCGGGTCGACTCGGCAGCGCCGATCGGCGAACCCGAGCCGATCGCCAAACCGGCGCCGATCGAACGCCGCTACGACGACATGACCTGACGGCTCCGCGCCGACCGGTCCACCGACGCCGTCCCCGTGTTTCGGGGGCGGCGTCGTCGCGTCACCTGCCGCGGCGGCGGCGGAACTGTTGGTGACGGCACCTGCCCCTGGTGAACGGCGGGTGTCCGACCGGTACGGTGCTGCCCGTGACCGCAGACGACCACCTGCCCGGCCCGGTCGCCGGCGAACCCGTCGACCGCGCCCCGCTCGCCGGTGGGCCGGTGGCCGTGCTCACCAACCCGTCCGCCGGTCGGGGACGGTACAGCGCACTGCTGCCCCGGTTGTTGGACGGGCTGGCCGACGCGGGTCGGCCGCTTCGAGTGCTGTCGGCGTCCAGCCCGGGCGAGGCGGAGGCGGCATGCCGTCAGGCGGTCGCGGACGGCGCGGGTGCGCTGGTGGCGGTCGGCGGCGACGGCACCGTGCACCGGGCGTTGCAGGCGGTCGCCGGGACCGACGTGCCGTTCGGCCCGATCCCGGCCGGCACCGGCAACGACTTCGCCCTGGACACCGGCTTTCCGGCCGACCCCCTAGCTGCGGCGGCGGTGATCGCCGAGGCGGTACGCGACGGCCGCAGTCAACCGGTCGACCTGGCCCGGATGGTAGGAGTCGACGGCGTCGAGCGCTGGTACGGGGCGGTCCTCGCGGCTGGCTTCGACGCGATCGTCAACGAGCGGGCCAACCGGATGCGCTGGCCCCGCGGCCCGCGCCGATACGACCTGGCGATCCTGGTCGAGCTGGCCCGGCTGCGCCCACGCCGCTACACGCTGCGCCTCGACGGGGTGCCGCACGACCTGGACGCGGTGCTCGTGGCGGTGGGCAACTGCCCCACGTACGGCGGTGGGATGCGGATCTGCCCCGACGCGGACCCGACCGACGGGCTGCTCGACGTGGTGGTGGCGGGTCGGGTCAACCGGCGCACCCTGGTCCGGGTGAAGCCGCGTATCTACCAGGGCACCCACATCAGTCATCCGCTGGTGCGCAGCTTCCGGGCCCGCACCGTGGAGTTGGCGGCCGAGGGCATCACGTCGTACGCCGACGGGGAACGCTCCCTGGAGTTGCCGGTGACGATCAGCGCGGTTCCGGGCGCCGTGCGGCTGCTGCGTTGACCCGTACCGCGCCGATGCTGGCGACGATCACCAGCACGATGGCGGTGCACTCCAGCACTGTCAACTCCTGCCGCAGCACCAGCCAGCCGGCGAGGGTGGCGACGGCCGGGCCGAGGCTCATAAGAACGGCGAAGGTGGCGGTGGGCATCCGCCGCAGCGCCATCAGCTCCAGGGTGTAGGGCAGCCCGGAGGCGAGCACGGCGAGGGCGGCGCCGAGGGCCAGCACCCGCGGGTCGAGCAGCGCCGCGCCGCCGTCGACGATGCCCAGCGGCAGGGTGACCAGCGCGGCGACGGTCAGCGCCAGGGCCAGCCCGTCCGCGCCGGGAAAGCGGCCGCCGACCCGGGCGCTCAGCACGATGTACGCGGCCCACATGGCGCCCGCGCCGAACGCGAAGGCCACGCCGACCGGGTTCAGCCTGTCGAAGCCGCCCTGCCCGAGCAGGGCCACCCCGGCCAGCGCGAGCCCCGCCCAGCCCCAGCTGGCCAGTCGGCGGGCGGAGAACACCGACAGCGCGAGGGGGCCGAGCACCTCGAGCGTCACCGCCGGGCCGAGGGGGATGCGTTCGATGGCCTGGTAGAACAGCGAGTTCATGCCGGCCAGCGCCAGCCCGAACGCGCCGGCCGCCAGCCAGGCCGACCGGTCGTGTCCGCGCAGGCGGGGCCGGCACACGACGAGCAGCAGCACCGCCGCGATGGTCAGCCGCAGGGTCACCGCACCGGCCACCCCGGTACGCGGGAAGAGCAACGCGGCCACGGCGGCGCCGAACTGCACCGACAGGGCCCCACCGAGCACCAGCCCCACCGCGACGACGCCGCCGCCGCGGGCTGGTGGCGTTTCTGCCGGTGCCGTCGTGGGCAGCAGGATCTCGGTCACGGGCACGACGCTAGGCCGTCCGCCCTGGCCAACCTGCGGCGGCATCCACCGGCGTGGCCGAGGCAACCGCAGGTCAGCCGGGCAGGGCGAGGTCGAGCACCGCGCCCAGCCCGTTCTCCCGGCCCGGCTCGGCTGCCGGGAGCACCAGCGCCGAGCAGCCGGCGGCCACCGCGCCCGCGTCCGCCGGGGTGTCACCGACCATCAGGGTCTGCTCCGGGTCGACGCCCAGCATGCCGCAGGCACGCCAGAAGATCGCCGGGTCGGGTTTGCAGCGCCCCACCTCGTACGAGAGCACGAACGCGCCGACCAGGTCTGTCAGCCCCCAGGCGTCGAAGTGTGGCCGCAGGTCGAAGCCGATGTTGCTGACCACCGCCACCGGCACCCCGGCATCGCGTAACGCGGTCAGCGTGGGGGCGGTGTCGGCGTACGGCAGCCAGCCCTCGGTGGTCAGCAGCCGCTCGTAGAGCGCGTCGGCGAAGCCGTCGATGCCGGCGTCGACGGTCTCGGCCAGCCCGGTGTACGCGCCCCGGTGGGCGTGTTGGTAGAGGTCCCGGTCGGCCCACAGTTCGGCGAGTCGGGGCGGCACCCGTGCCGGCAGTGGCCCGCCGGCGCGTCCGGCGGTGAGCAGTCGGTCGGCCAGTGAGGTGGCGCGGACGCGGTCCAGGGTGACGCCGCACGCCGCCGCGGCCTCCGACACCCACCGCTGGGGCTCCTCCACCTGGGCCAGGGTGCCGTGGAAGTCGAAGAGCACCGCCTTGACAGGGCGTCGGGACGCCCGGCGCTCGGTGGTGCCCGGCGGACTGGTCTGGGGCGGTTCGGCATGGTCCGGCACGCCGTGCACCCTACCGACCGCCCCCGACCGAGCCTCCGGACGGCCTTGTGGGGTGACATGACGCGGCACGCACTAATCTTGGTGCCATGTCGAGCCCCGCCGAGCGGTACGCAGCGGCGCGCCGCAAGGCCGCACAAGCCGCACAGTTTCCGGCGCTGGACGAGTTCGCCCTCGAGTTGGGGTTCGACCTCGACGACTTCCAGCGGGAGGCGTGCCAGTCGCTGGAGCGGGGCAGCGGTGTGCTGGTCTGCGCTCCCACCGGCGCCGGTAAGACGGTGGTCGGGGAGTTCGCCGTCCACCTGGCGTTGCGGGGTCGGCCCGACGACCCGGCGCCCGCCGTCGACGCGACGACCCCACCGGTGCGACGCAAGTGCTTCTACACCACCCCGATCAAGGCGCTGTCCAACCAGAAGTACCACGACCTGGTCGCCCGGTACGGCGCCGAGCAGGTCGGCCTGCTGACCGGCGACAACGCGATCAACGGCGACGCGCCGGTGGTGGTGATGACCACCGAGGTGCTGCGCAACATGCTCTACGCGGGCTCCAGCACCCTCCAGGGCCTCGCGTACGTGGTGATGGACGAGGTGCACTACCTGGCTGACCGGTTCCGCGGTGGAGTGTGGGAAGAGGTGATCATTCACCTGCCGGCTTCGGTCACCCTGGTCTCGTTGTCGGCGACGGTCTCCAACGCCGAGGAGTTCGCCGACTGGCTGGTCACCGTGCGCGGGGAGACCGCCGTGGTGGTCAGTGAGCACCGGCCGGTGCCGTTGTGGCAGCACATGCTGGTCGGCAAGCGGATGTTCGACCTGTTCCACGACGCCGACGCCGCCCGCAAGCACGACGTGCACCCGGAGTTGCTGCGCTACACCCGGGAGACCGCGCGGCGGCTGGAGTTGGGGGAGGGGCGCAGCGCCGGGCCCGGTGCCGGCCGGCGTGGCCCGCGTTGGCGTGGCCCGTTGCGCCCGGACATCGTCGACCGGCTGGACCGGGAGGGTCTGCTACCGGCGATCTTGTTCATCTTCAGCCGGGCCGGTTGCGCCGCCGCGGTGCAGCAGTGCCTCGCCGCCGGGTTGCGGCTCACCTCGGCGGAGGAACGGGCCGAGATCCGCCGGGTCGTCGAGTCGCGGGTCACCGCCATTCCCGGCGAGGACCTGTCGGTCCTGGGCTACTGGGAGTGGCTCGACGGCCTGGAACGCGGCCTGGCCGCCCACCACGCCGGCATGCTGCCGGTGTTCAAGGAGGTCGTCGAGGAGCTGTTCGTCCGCGGCCTGGTCAAGGCGGTCTTCGCCACCGAGACGCTGGCTTTGGGCATCAACATGCCGGCCCGCTGCGTGGTGCTGGAACGGCTGGTCAAGTACAACGGCGAGGCGCACGTCGACCTGACCCCGGGGGAGTACACCCAGCTCACCGGGCGTGCCGGCCGCCGAGGCATCGATGTGGAGGGGCACGCCGTCGTGGTGTGGTCCCCGGAGATTGACCCACGGCACGTGGCCGGGCTCGCGTCCACCCGCACCTATCCGCTGCGCTCCAGCTTCCGGCCGTCGTACAACATGGCGGTGAACCTGGTCGGCACGGTCGGCGCGGAGCCGGCCCGGGCGCTGCTGGAGTCCTCGTTCGCCCAGTTCCAGGCGGACCGGTCGGTGGTCGGCCTGGCCCGGCAGGTGCAGCGCAACACCGAGACCATCGAGGCGTACGGCGCGGAGGCCGCCTGCCACCACGGCGACTTCGACGAGTACTTCGCGCTGCGGGTGGCGATCGCCGATCGGGAGAAGGCGATCGCCCGGCAGGGGCAGACCCAGCGCAAGGCCGCCGCGGTGGCCTCGCTGGAGCGGCTACGGGTCGGCGACGTGATCCGGGTGCCGTCGGGCCGGCGGGCTGGGCTGGCCGTGGTGTTGGACCCGGCGACCGGTGGGTTCGGTGAGCCCCGTCCGTTGGTGCTTACCCAGGACCGTTGGGCCGGGCGGGTCAGCCCCGGCGACTTCACCACTCCGGCCGAGGTGTTGGCCCGGATCCGGGTGCCCAAACACTTCAACCACCGGTCCCCGGGCGCCCGGCGGGATCTCGCCGCCGAGGTCAGCGGCACCGGCCTGGATCGGCACGCTGGCCGACGCGGGGGCCGTTCCCGGCAGGCGACCGGCGAGGACCACCAGATCACCCAGCTCCGCAGCGAGCTGCGTCACCACCCCTGCCACGCCTGCCCGGAGCGCGAGGATCACGCCCGCTGGGCTGAGCGGCGTCGGCGGCTGGAGCGCGACACCGAGGAGCTGCGCGAGCGCGTCAGTGGTCGTACCGGGTCCCTCGCGCGAACGTTCGACCGGATCGTGGCGCTGCTGACCGAGCGTGGCTACCTCGCCCGCGACGGCGCGGTCACCGACGCCGGTCGGATGCTGGGCCGGATCTGGACCGAGGCGGACCTGCTGGTCGCCGAGTGCCTGCGCCGGGGGGTGTGGAACGGGCTGTCCCCGGCCGAGCTGGCCGCCGCGGTGTCGGTGGTGGTGTTCGAGGCGCGCCGCGATGTCGACGAGAGGGCGTCGCTGCCGCGCGGGCCGGTGGCCGACGCGGTGGACGAGACGCTGAAGCTGTGGGGGGAGATCGAGGCCGACGAGGCGGCGCGAGGGCTGACGGCGACCCGGGAGCCGGATCTCGGTTTCGCCTGGCCCGTCTACCGGTGGGCCCGGGGGGAGGCGCTGGCGAAGGTGCTCGGCAGCGGTCACGAGATCGATGGTGAGATGCCCGCCGGTGACTTCGTCCGGTGGGCCCGACAGGTCGTCGATCTGCTCGGTCAGCTTGCCGACTCCGGGGGCGCTTCGCCGGAGCTGCGGTCCACCGCCCGGCAGGCGATCGCGGCGGTCAACCGGGGTGTTCTGGCCTACCACACCTCGGTCTGATTACTACTCCCGGTGAAGACCGTCGGCTGATCGACGCAGCGGTCGCGCCGGACAACCCGCCCCGCTGACGTCGACAGTCAGCTCACCAGGCCCGTCCGGTAGGCGTAGACGACCGCCTGCACCCGGTCGCGCAGGTCGAGCTTGGTGAGGATCCGTGACACGTGGGTCTTCACGGTCTCCTGGCTGATCACCAGCCGGGCGGCGATCTCGCCGTTGGACAGGCCGGTGGCGACGAGGCGCAACACCTCCAGCTCACGCGGAGTCAGGCCGACGTCGTCCACGGTGCCCCCGGCCGGGCGGATCCGCTCGGCGTACCTGCCCACGAGCTGCCGGGTCACCTCGGGCGCCAGCAGCGCGGCACCGGACGCGACAGTGCGGATGCCGTGCAGCAGTTGGGCCGGAGGGGCGTCCTTGAGCAGGAAACCGCTCGCCCCGGCGCGCAGCGCCTCGTACACGTACTCGTCGAGGTTGAACGTCGTCACCACGAGCACCTTGACGGGCTCGGTGACCCCGGGGCCGGCCAGCAGCCGGGTCGCCCCGATGCCGTCGAGGATCGGCATCCGTACGTCCATGACGACCACGTCCGGGCGCAGCCGGCGGGCGAGGGCGACAGCGTCGCGCCCGTTGCCGCACTCGCCCACCACGTCGATGTCGGGCTGGGCGTCGATGATCGTGGCGAAGCCGGTGCGGATCAGCTCCTGGTCGTCGCAGACAAGCACCCGGACAGACGCGGTCACGACGGGCTCCCGGTGGGGATGCGGGCCCGCACGACGAAACCGCCGCCCGCCTGCCGTTCCGCGCTGAACTCGCCACCGAGCACGTGGACCCGTTCGCGTAGCCCGGCGAGGCCACGCCCGCTCCCACCGGGCGTCGCGGCGGGCGAGCCCGATCCGTCGGTGCTGACGTTCACCGAGGTGTCCCTTTCGCCGTGCCGCACGTGGACGATGGCGCGGCTGCCGTGGTCGTGCTTGAGGGCGTTCGTCAGCGCCTCCTGCACGACCCGGTAGGCGACGACCTCGCTGCCGCCGGTCACCCCCGCGGGGCTGCCCTCCTCGGTGAACTCCACAGGCTGCCCGGCCCGGCGGGTCTGCTCCACGAGGGCGCGCAGGTCGCCGACGGCCGGCGTACGAGGATCGGTGGCGTGGTCGGGGTTGAGCAGGTCGAGCAGATGCCGCAGGTCGGTGATGGCCCGCCGGCCTGTGTCGGTGATGGCGGTCAGGGTCGTGTCGAGGCGCTCGGGGGCGGCGGTCAGGTAACGCGCCGCCTCCGCCTGCACGACCATCGCCGTCACATGGTGGGTCACCACGTCGTGGAGTTCGCTGGCGATGCGAGTGCGTTCGGCGTTGCGGGCTGCCAGGGCGACGTGTCGACGGCGTTCCGCCTCGGCTGCCCGGGACTGCCGTAGCCACACCCCGATGCCCCACGCGAAGGCCAGCATCAGATAGAACGTGCCGAACCCGAGCACGCCCTCGGTCGAGCCTTGCCGATGCAGGGCGACAGCCAGCGACACGTACGCGGCGGAGGCCAGGACCACCGCGGTCCGCCGGTGCTGGTCGAGGTGGGCCGCCGCGCTCACCAGCGCGATGGCAAGCCCGGCACCCGCCACCGTGTGGTAGGCCCGGAGCTGGTCGAGCGCGAAGCCGAGGGACACCAGGGTGAGGCAGAGCGCCGGCCAGCGTCGACGGACGGCGAGTGGCAGGCACTGGAGGAGGATCGCCACGGTGGCCAGCGCGTCGAAGGGACGCGCCGGCAGGTCGCCGAGCTGCGTCCCGCGGTCCTGCAACGCCGGCACCACCGACGCGGCGGCGAGCAGCAGTGCCACCGGGAGATCCCGGACCGTGACGGCGTGCTGCCGCCACCGGTCCAGGAACGTCCGACGGTCGATCACGCGGTGACTGTAACCGTCGCCGGGGCGGCGGCCGCGCGGCGGCGACGCGGGACGATGGTGCCGCGGCGGTGAGCCATCCACATGAACCCCGCGGTCATCAGCACGCCCGCCGTGACCGCGAACACGCTCGCCTCGGGGCCGAAGTTACCCCCGGTGAGCAGCGCCGGGCCCGACATCGCAGTCTCCAGCAGGCCCTTCGACTGCTCGTTGCCCGAAACCACGGAGCTGAAGATGCCGCCCGCGGCGATGTTCCAGCCGAAGTGCAGGCCGATCGGCAGCCACAGGTTGCGGGTTGCGGCGTAGGCGGCGGCGAACATGAACCCGGCCTCGATCGTGATCGCGGTCGCGCCCCACAGGCTGGCATCCGGGTTGGTCAGATGCATCATGCCGAACGCCACCCCGGAGAGGAGCAGGGCGATCCAGGTGCCGGCGCGTTCCTCGATGATGCGGAACAGGACGCCGCGGAAGAGCACCTCCTCGGTCACGGCGGCGGCGGCCATGAACCCGACCAGCCCCATCGCGCCCGTCGCCGAACCGAAGCCGTTGATGTGGTACTCGGCGGAGAGCGCGATGGTGACGAGGACGGCCACGAACATCCCGACCCCGAGCACCGTTCCCAGGCCGGTCTGCGAGACGGCTCCGGCCCTCGCGAGTTCGGTGACCGCGCGACGTTCGGTACGCCGTACGACCCAGATGTAGACGAGGATGGCGAGCACCGACGTCAGCACGCCGAGTGGCAGTGTGAGCCAGTCGTTGCCCTGCGCGGCGACGATGGCCTGGCCGCCGGCGAAAGCGACCGCCGCGACGGCCACGAGTTGCTTTACGAAACGCATCGGAGTCCTTCCCAAGGC
Organism: Micromonospora sp. NPDC049089; assembly: GCF_040648775.1. Classification (NCBI taxonomy): domain Bacteria; kingdom Bacillati; phylum Actinomycetota; class Actinomycetes; order Micromonosporales; family Micromonosporaceae; genus Micromonospora; species Micromonospora sp. NPDC049089. The sequence continues at coordinate 9,388 of NZ_JBEZEH010000074.1, read as the reverse complement.
CGTTGCACGGGCGCAGCGGCCTGGGTTGAACGCTATTTTTTCGCCTGCCGGAAATCGTCACCGCTCGGAGCGCACCTGCGGTAGCTCGCACGGGGGACAAACGGGCCGTCGAGGTGCGTGCCCGCACCGCGCCACACCCGGGAGGCCGCGCTTCCCGGGGGCCCGGGGGAGGCGCTGGCGAAGGTGCTCGGCAGCGGTCATGAGATCGATGGTGAGATGTCCGCCGGTGACCTCGTCCGGTGGACCCGCCAGGTCGTCGACCTGCTCGGTCAGATTGCCGACTCCGGCGGTGCCACAACGGAGCTGCGGTCGACAGCTCGACAGGCTATAGCGGCCGTCAATCGAGGCGTTCTCGCGTACCACACGTCAGCGTGATAGTTACGCCCAGCAACTTTCGTCGGGTAAATCGACGCAGCGGACGGTTACCGAAACGGCACCCCTCGAATAGCCCGGGGGGCCTATTGCGCCTGATCACAGCACCCCTGATCATTGCCGGGGCGTCTTGTTGACGCATCGGTAACGAATGGGGAGAAAGCCGCCGTGGCGGAAATCAATCACTTTGAGTACGGGTGGATCACGCCCGCGTTGAGTTACGCGCTGTCCGTGCTCGGCTCGATCCTCGGTCTGGTCTGCGCCGGGCGCATCCGTACGGCCCGGACGAACGGCCAGCGGGCGTGGTGGGGTCTGCTGTCGGCCTGGGCGCTGGGCGGCACCGCCATCTGGGCGATGCACTTCATGGCCATGCTCGGCTTCGCCGTCGAGAACACCCGGATCCGTTACGACGTGCCGCTGACCGCGGCCAGCACCGTCATCGCCGTGGTGGCGGTCGGTATCGGCCTGGCCATCGTGGGCACCGGCCGGCTCAATCCGGTACGACTGATCGCCGGCGGTGTCTTCACCGGCGTCGGCGTGGCCTCCATGCACTACACCGGCATGGCCGCCATGCGCCTCAACGGCACCCTCGGCTACGACACGGTCCGGGTCGTGCTCTCGGTGGTCATCGCCGTGGTGGCGTCCACCGTCGCGCTGTGGCTCGCGATGACCGTCCGGCGGGGCTTGGCGATCTTCGCGTCCGCGCTGGTCATGGGGATCGCCGTCAACGGGATGCACTTCACCGGCATGAGCGCCCTGTCGGTGCACCGCCACGAGCGGGCGGGTGAGGTGACCGGCGCCGGGGTGAGCACCCTGCTGGTGCCGATCGTGCTGGCGGTGATCTTCGGCGTGGTCGGTCTGCTCTACGCGCTGCTCGCCGCTCCGACCGATGACGACCGGGCCGCCACCGCGTACCTGAACGGGCTGCGGCTCTCGGAGCCGCCGGCCCCGGCACCCGCCCCCGCTCCCGACCCGGTCGGGTTGCGCGCCCGCTCCACCCTCGGCCAGCCCGGTACTCCGTTCCCGTCCCGCCGGGACACGCCGCCGCGCTGACGCCGTACGGCCGGCCCGCGCCGCGGTGCTGGCGACCTCGTGGATCCGGCCGTCTCGGTGCCCGGGCGGAGGGGGATCAGGCCGGCCGCCGGCCGGGACGGCTGCTGTCGATCGTGAGGGTGACCAGCAGCCCGGGGTGGTCGGTCGTCCCGTTCATGGGCACCTGGCTGCGACAGCAGAGGGTGATGTCGGCGGTCGCCGTGACGTGTTGCAGTCGGCCATCGTCGACCCGCTGATGGCCAGGTGGGATGCAGGACCGCACGTCGGGGTCGGGGCCGGCGCGCAGGTTGAGGTCACCGCCGAGCACTGTCGGCTCGTACCCGGCGTCGCGGCTGATCGTCGGCAGGATGGTGCCGAGCAGGTGGTCGCACTGCGCGAGCGCGACGCGGTAGCCGCCGCTGGCCGACAGGTGCGTGGTGCAGGCGAGCAGAGCGCTGTCGACGTCGACGCAGAGCCAGGCCCGTTCCTCGGGGTCCGCGAGGTCCTGCGTGGGGTGGGTTCCGGCGTACACGGTGCTCGGTGTGCCCGGCGTCCGCAGGTGGGCCAGTAACCCGATGCCGAACCGTTGTCCGTTGCGGCAGCGGGTGTCGTCGCCGCTCGGGCGGTCGCCGGCGGCCTGGAACGCGGCCACCACGCTCTGGCCAGGGTGGACGGTTTGGAACACCCGGCGCAGGGCCGGCAGGTCGTCCGCGCAGATCTCGTTGAGGGTGACCAGGTCGGGCGCCTCGGCGGTGATCACCTCTGCGGCCCTGGCCATCGCGCGGCCGGTGTAGCAGCCGGCGAGGCCACTGTTGCAGAGGTTCATCTGCAGCATTCGCAGGACCGTGGGTTGCGCGACGCCGGTGGGCGCGGCCGGCGGTGCGGCCGGTGGTGCGGCCTGCGGGTTGGCGGGCAGTGCGGCGGCGGCGAGGATGCAGCCCACGACCAGGGTTCGGCGCAGGAACCGATAGGGACGGGCGGCCACACGGACTCCGGGGTGCGCGAGGCGACAGTCGTCGCCGAGGTGCCAGTGATCTTACTGGCGGCCGAAACGACGATCGAGGTCCCAGGAGCGGTGGGCCGAGGGGGCACCCGCGCGGCGGGTGCCCCTCGGGTCGCTCAGTGGGCGCGGACCGCGACCGCCGTGTAGGGCGTGGTGGGGGTCGGCGGTGTGGTGAACCGGGCGTTGGGCAGGTAGAGCCGGCCCAGCGCCTTGGCGACGGTGGTGGGTACGTCGAAGTGCGGATCGGTGATGGTGCCGGTGAGCGCTCCGGCGGTGCCAGAGTGGTTCAGCCGGACCACCGCGATCTGGTTGAGGCGGTTCTGCACGACGTAAAGGGTGCGGCCGAGCAGGAGAAGTCCATCGCCGTTGGTGAAGGTGTGGCCCGGCACGTCCACGACGGTGCTCGCCCCGGTCGCCGGGTCGACCCGGTACAACGTGCCGGTGGAGGACTGGACGACGATCAGCGCCCGGCCGTCGGGTGTGGTGGCGATGCCGTTGAGGTTCACCCCCGTGCCGACCTGCTCGTACGCGCCGGTCAGCGTGATCGTGGTGAAGGCGTCGGCGGGCGGCAGCGCGCCACCGCGACCGAGCGGCAGCCGGTAGAGCACCGGCCGGTTCGAGTCGGTGAAGTATGCCGCGTCGCGGGTCAGCACGACGTCGTTGACGAACGTCGGGGCGGTGGCGAACTGGTAGCGGGCCAGCACCTCGCCGGTGCGGGTGTCGAGCACGCGAGCGTCGCCAGCCGTGCCACCGGAGACGAAGAGCCGGCCACGTGTGTCGACCTTGAGGCCGAGCGACGGCGTGCCGGTCGCCGCGCCGATCGTCGTGCCCCGGCCGGTGACCAGGTCGACGCGCTGGATGGCACCGGTGGCGCGGGAGCCGAAGTAGGCGTACCGGCCGGCGGTGGCGATGCCCTCGGGCTGGAACCCGTCGGGGAGGGCGAGGACGGCCGGCGGGCGCCCTGCGGGGTGCGCCTGCGCCGGCGCGACGGCGACGGTGGCCAGCATGACGGCGGCCAACGCGCTGCCAAGCGTGGTGCGGAGGGGGCGGTTCACTGTGCTCCTTCCGGGCGGAAGCGGCACGAGCCGACACGTCCGCCACGTTCACTGGGGCCAGGACCCTCCCCACTGTACGACCGCTGACGGGCGCCCGCCCGGCGTCACCGGCGCGGCCTTCGGGTGACCGCGCCGGTGAGCCCGTCGAGCGGGGGCGGAGGTCAGGCGTTGCGGACCAGCCTCCACCGGTTGTCCGCGCTGCCGTTGTCCGGATCCTGCACGGCCTGCGCTCCCCAGGCGGTCGACCCGTTCAGGATTCCGAGCAGCTTGTTGCTGTTGACGTTGCGGATCTTGTAGGTGCCGTCGCCGTTGTCGACCAGGATCCACCGGTGATCGGCGGTGCCGTTGTCGGCCCACTGGAGGACCCGGGCGTTGTCGGCGGTGGACATGTTCTCCACGCCCAGGACCTTGCCGCTGTTGACGTTGCGGAACCGGACGGCGTTGCCGTCGGTGATGACCACCCAGTTGTGGTCCGCGGTGCCGCTGTCGCTCCACTGCACGGCCAGACCACCGTCGGCGGTGGACATGTTCTGGATACCGAGGACCAGCCCGGTGCCGACGTTGACAAGTCGGTAGCTGCCGCCGGTGCCGCCGCTTCCGCTGGTGTTCCAGTAGACCGTGTAGTTGAAGCCGTGGGCGTCGTGGAAGGGGCTGAGGTTCACTGTGGACCCGTTGGCGCTCGCGGAGAACGCGAGTGAGCTGGTGCTGGTCCGGGTGATCGAGGAGACGGTGATGGTCGGCGGGGCGCTCAGCGCCGTGTTGCCGTAGTTGCCGGCCAGCACCGCCGGGCCGTACGTGATCGCGCCGATGGTGGCGTTGTCGTTGGAGGCCCGGACGGCGACCTGCATCGGCAGCCGAACGGTGATGGTGTCGCCGGCGGCCCAGGTGCGCGTGACGGTGGCGTAGCTGCCCGGGGTTGTGGCCACGTTCTCCACGGTGCCGTTGACGGCGATCGTCGCGCCGCTGGTCCAGGACGGGATCCGCACCCGGATGCTCCACGAGCCGCTCATCGAGCCGCTCAGGGTGAGGGTGCTGGTGTCACTGACCGGGAAGTTGGTGCTCTGGGTGACAGTGATGCCGCGTTGCGTCCAGTCCAGCACCGACGGCGCGAACAGGTTCACACTCAGCGTGGTCCCGTTGTAGAAGTAGATGGAGTCCATCAACCTCGTGTTGATTTCCAGACCGGTGCCCTGGCAGCACCAGAACGAGTTGTAGTCGGTGCTCCAGGTGCCGCCACCCCACGCCGGGCCCACGCCCCGACGACCGCCCGGCCGCAGCGGGGTGAAGTAGGTGATGTGGCCGTGGCTGTCGGCCGGGTTCTGCCCGCCGATCAGGTGGTTGATCAGCGCGCGCTCGTAGAAGTCGAAGTAGTCCGCCCGGCTCGGGTCGAGCAGCCACAGCTCCCGGGTCAGTTTAAGCATGTTGTGCGTGTTGCACTGCTCGCAGGTGTCGTTGCTGAGGTAGCCGGCGATCGCGTTCGGTGCCCGGAAGTGCTCCGCCTGGCTGTTGCCGCCGATGGCGTAGGTGTGCGCGCCCACGGTGATGCGCCACGCGTTGCTGGCGATGTCCCGGTAACGGGTGGTCCCGGTGGCCTTGTACTCCCGGGCGGCGCCGATCCACTTGGGCACCTGCGTGTTGGCGTGCAGCCCGTTGAGCTGGTCCTGGTTGGCGGCCAGGGGGTTGAACACGGCGGCGTGGTCGAACCGCTGGGCGGTGGTGAGCCACCGGGAGTCGCCGGTCTGCTGGTAGATGTCGGCGAGCACGTCGTTCATGCCACCGAACTCGGTACCCAGCATCGATTGCATCTGGCTGGAGCTCAGCCGGGCCGTCCGGGTGTCGACCCAGCCGGCGAGGGACAGCAGCACCGTACGGGCCTGCGTGTTGCCGATGTAACGCCAGACGTCGAGGAGACCGGCGAGGGTTTTGTGGATGCAGTAGTAGGGCACGTTGCCGTTGGACAGCGTCCGTGCCTCCAGCGCGGTGAAGTCGGACTCCGGGAAGCCGGAGAGGTAACCCGCGCCGAACCCGGCGGCACCGTTGTTCGCCTGGCACTTGGCCAGTTCGGCGACCATGTAGTTCGCCTTGTCCCGGCAGGTGGTGTCGCCGAGCACCGCGTACGCGTACGCCCAGGCGCTCAGGAAGTGACCCTGCATGTGGGTCCGGAACGGGAAGTTCGGCGCGTCCCAGCCCCCGTTGGTGGCGGCGCCGTTCGTGGACAGCCGGTGGTTGGCGCGGAAGTTGTAGAGCATCCGGTCAACGTCGACGAACCGCAGGTAGTTCAGCGTCCGGGTCTGGTTGTCCATCCAACGGCCGGCGGTGAGTCGTACCTGGCCCGGGTCGAATCCGTACGCCGAGACGCCGATGTCGGACCGGGCCGGGGGCACGATGGCGGCGGACGCGCTTGCGGGGGAGACGGCGACGCCGGTCGCGGAGACCACCACGGTGGCTCCGGCGGCCTGAAGCAGGTGGCGGCGGCTGAGGGGCAGGGATGGCATGGGGAACCTCCAGGTGGCCGGGTACGTCGGGGCCGCCATCGATGGCGGTGGGTCGTCGGCGGCACAAGGGGGCCGACGCCGGGAGCGGTGTGGTGGGTGGGACGTGGGTCGCCGTGGACGCCGGGTGCCCACCCCTGCGCTTATCGCGGCACATCGATGTGATCGCTAACATAGTTCGTCGTTAACATGCCCGCAACCCCCGGAGTGTCTGGTCGACCCATTTACGCGACGACCTGGCCCGGGGTCGCCCGGTCCCGGCGGCGGTTGTGGTCCGAAACGGACATCTACCGGGCTCGCGATCATCGGAGCGTTGCCGTGAGTGACCGTTGCCGGTGGCTGCCCCTCCGTTGACGCCCGTCCGGTGGCTCAGTACCGTGCATCGTAAATCTTCGATGTCAACGTTGATGCCTCAATGCTGCGATGGGGTTACGACGGTCATCCCGCGCCACACAGAAATCCAGGCCAGATAGGGGAAGGAGGCATTGGCGAATAGCTGTTAGCGCTAACACGGCCGCCGGTCGTGCTGCCCAGCGCGCGAACCACAAGCCCGTTCGAGCGGCCGCCGCAGCGGTGGCTCCCCCCGTCAAGCACCGCGCACTCTCTGTGGGAGTAATCGTGAACGTTAAGGATCCAACCGCAAACCGGGCCGCTCGCCGGACCAGGCGAACCGTCGCCTGGCTGGCCAGCATGGCCTGCCTCCTCGCACTGATCCCGGGTACGGCCAGGGCCGACAACCCCATCGTCCAGAACATCTACACCGCCGACCCCGCGCCGATGGTGCACAACGGTCGGGTCTACCTCTACACCGGACACGACGAGGACGGATCCACCTACTTCACCATGCGCGAATGGCGGGTGTACTCGTCCGCCGACATGGTGAACTGGACCGATCACGGCTCGCCGATGAATCTGGCGACGTTCGCGTGGGCGGACGCCAACGCGTGGGCCGGGCAGGTCGTTCCGCGTAACGGAAAGTTCTACTGGTACGTGCCGGTGCGCCAGCGCTCCAACGGGCAGATGGTCATCGGCGTCGGCGTGGCCGACAGCCCCACCGGGCCGTTCCGCGACGCGCTCGGTCGACCACTGGTCGGCAACAACGAGATCGACCCGCACGCGTTCATCGACGATGACGGACAGGCGTATCTGTACTGGGGTAACCCCGGTCTGTGGTACGTGAAGTTGAACCCGGACATGATTTCGTTCTCCGGCAGCGCGACACGCATTCCACTCACGACCGCGGGGTTCGGCACCCGTAACGGTAATGCGAGTCGGCCGACGCTGTACGAGGAGGGGCCGTGGGTGTTCAAACGCAACGGCTTGTACTACAACGTGTTCGCGGCGGAATGCTGCTCCGAATTCATCGCGTACTCCACGGCGACGGGACCGACGGGGCCGTGGACATATCGGGGAACGATCATGCCGCGGCAGGGAGCCAGTTTCACCAATCACGCGGGTGTGATCGACTTCCAGGGCGGTTCGTATTTCTTCTATCACAACGGGGCGTTGCCCGGTGGTAGCGGTTACACCCGTTCAGTGGCGGTGGAGAAGTTCACCTACACCAGCAGCGGCATGTTCCCGACGATCAACATGACCACCACGGGGGCGCCGCAGGTGGGCACCCTGAACCCGTACGTGCGGCAGGAGGCCGAGACGATCGCCTGGGGCTCGGGGATCGAGACCGAGGTGTCCAGCGAGGGCGGGATGAACGTCGGCTGGATCGAGAACGGCGACCACATCAAGGTCAAGGGTGTCGCGTTCGGCGCGGGTGCGACCTCGTTCAGCGCCCGGGTCGCGTCGGCCACCAGCGGCGGGCGGATCGAGGTGCGCCTCGACAGCGCCAACGGCCCGACAGTGGGCACCTGCACCGTGGGTGGCACCGGCGGCTGGCAGACCTGGAGCACCACCACCTGCGCGATCAGCGGAGCGACCGGCACCCATGATCTCTACCTGCGCTTCGCCGGCGGCAGCGGCAACCTGTTCAACGTCAACTGGTGGCAGTTCGGCGGCACCGGCGGCACCGTCACCAACCTGCTCACCAACGGCGACGTGGAGAACGGCACGACGGGCTGGGGAGTGCACGGCAGCGGCACGCTCTCCCGCAACACGAGCGTGGCGCACGGTGGCGGCGGGTCGCTGTCGATCACCGGCCGGACCGGTGCCTGGAACGGCCCCGGCCAGGACATGACCGCCACGCTTACCAACGGCAGGAGCTACACCACGAACGTCTGGGTACGCGCACAGGGCGGCACCCCGTCGGCGAAGGCGACACTGTCGCTGACCGCGAACGGCACGACGAACTACCTCCAGCTGACGCCGGCGGTGGGAGTGAACGTCAACGGCTGGACCCTGCTCACCGGCACCACGACAGTGTCGTGGAGCGGCACGCTGACCAGCGCCACCTTCTACGTCGAGACAGCCGAGGGCACCGACAGCCTCCTGGTCGACGACGCCTCGTTCCAGTGACTGTCGCTGCCGGGGCCGTGCTCGGCACGGCTCCGGCAGCACGGCGACAGGCCCACCACCGTGACGGAGCGACAGGTTTCCCGGCGCTGTTGGTTACGACTTGACGAACGGCATGTTATCGCTCACAGTCGATGGTTGAGGGCAGCCGCACCTGTGGTTCACCGGGCGAACCTGCTGTGGCACCTCGACCCGTGACGTCCGCCCAGGGCATGCCGGACGTCGGGTCAGGACTCCCCGCACCGCTGCCGCGACGGCGATCGTTGCTGACATCCCCCATGTCGCAGGAGCGGCTCCCGGCGTGCGTCTCCATCGCTGCACCACCACAGAGAAGGAATCCGCATGAATCACAGAAGAGCCCTGCGAGCGGCGGTGACCATCGCCGTTACCGGTGCCCTCGCCGCAGGCATGGCGATGACGCTGACCTCCACGGCCAGCGCCGGCACGACCCTCCGGGCCTCGGCGGCCGAGAAGGGCCGTTACTTCGGCGCGGCCGTCGCGACGAACAAGCTCTCCACCAGCGTCTACACGACCGTCCTGAACCGTGAGTTCAACAGTGTCGTGGCCGAGAACGAGATGAAGTGGGACGCCACCGAGCCGCAGCAGGGTCGGTTCAGCTACACCGGTGGTGATCGTCTGGTCAGCCACGCGCAGGCCAACGGCATGAGCGTGCGCGGTCACGCGCTCTTGTGGCACCAGCAAGAGCCGGGTTGGGCCCAGGGTATGTCGGGCAGCGCGTTGCGCAACGCGATGATCAACCACGTCACGCAGGTGGCGACGCACTTCCGCGGGAAGATCTACGCCTGGGACGTGGTGAACGAGGCGTTCGCCGACGGTGGTTCCGGTGGGCGGCGTGACTCGAACCTGCAGCGCACTGGCAACGACTGGATCGAGGCGGCCTTCCGGGCGGCGCGGGCGGCGGATCCGGGTGCGAAGTTGTGTTACAACGACTACAACACCGACGGGGTCAA